>JAISUZ010000072.1 GCA_031271785.1 Fibrobacter sp.
CGCGTGAGGCAGGCGGAGGGTATGCGCGAAGCGCGCAGTGCCGGATATTTCTCAGGTTCCTCAAGAGTGAAATGCAGGGATAAGGGACACGGGAAGACTCAATCATGCCCCCTGTCCCGTATCCCTTTTCCCGAAATATCCGGCACCGACCGGAGGGTAGCCCGGAGACACGCCGACCCGGCGATTCTATTTTAATTCGGGTTATGCAATCGCCGGGGCACGCCCATTTCAAAAAACGGGACACGGAGTTCAAGCAATTTACTATCTTATCCCCCGGTTTTTCCCAGAGGTTTTATGAAATCCTATAAAGTTGCCGTTCTCCCCGGAGATGGAATCGGTCCCGAAGTTATGAAAGAAGCCGTGCGCGTTTTGGATACGGTTTCCGATCGTTTTGGTTTTAAACTCGAAAAAGAATGGGCCGATGTCGGCGGCGCGGCTTACGACCGTTTTGAAACGCCGCTTCCGGATTCTACATTGAAACTCGGTGAAGCAAGCGATGCGATTTTATTCGGTTCCGTCGGCGGTCCGAAATGGGAACACTTGCCTCCGCATTTGCAGCCGGAACGCGGTGCGCTCCTGCCGCTCCGCAAACATTTCAAACTTTACTGCAATCTCCGCCCGGCGAAAGTTTATAAGGAACTCGCGCCGGCTTGCCCGCTCCGCGCCGATATTGTCGGAGACGGTTTTGATATTTTGTGCGTTCGCGAACTCACCGGCGACGTTTATTTCGGACAGCCCAAAGGGCGCGAGGGTTCTGGCCCCGAAGAAAAAGGGTTTGATACCATGATTTACACGCGTTACGAAGTGGAACGCATTGCGCGCTTTGCTTTTAACGCGGCCATGCTCCGCCGGAAAAAAGTCGCGAGCGTCGATAAGGCAAACGTGCTCACCTCCATGGTGCTCTGGCGCGATATCGTGAAAGAAATTGCGGCGGAATTTCCGGAAGTGGAAGTGGAACACATTTATGTGGATAACGCAGCCATGCAACTCCTGCGCCGCCCGCGGGATTTCGATGTGATGCTTTGCCCGAACCTGTTCGGCGATATTCTTTCCGACGAGTGCGCGATGCTCACCGGTTCCATGGGGCTTCTCCCCTCGGCTTCCATTGCCGAAGGGACCTTCGGGCTTTACGAACCGGCCGGCGGTTCGGCGCCGGATATTGCCGGTAAGGGTATTGCAAACCCGATCGCTCAAGTTCTTTCCGCGGCTTTAATGCTCCGGTATTCTTTCAAGGAAGAAGCGGCGGCGGTCGCGATTGAAAAAGCGGTGGAGAGTGTGATTTCCGCAGGTTACCGTACCGGAGAAATCTGGACGGAAGGCTGTAAGAAAGTCGGTACCGTCGCTATGGGCGATGCGATTATTAAAGCGTTAAAGTAAAAGATACGTTTTTGCTGCGGAGGGGGGAATTCTCTGCGCTTCCGCAGCAAAAAACATTTTGCACCGACCGACATATATTTGTTCATGGAGTTTTTATGCGTTTTGGGTTGTTTAGCCTTATTTTAATTTGTTCGCTCGCCTTTGCCCAAGTAAAATACACTACAAGCGGTTTTTATTATACCATTGCCGTTCGGGAAGATAATTCGCTTTGGTTATTTGGTCGCAATAATTTTTATTCTCCGGACACTATTCCTATAGTTGACTCGCCAATACCGTTGGAATTCGGTTCCAACTATACAAGTATAGCTGCTGGAGCTTCAATGGCGATAGGCATTCAACAAAACGGTTCCTTATGGGGTTGGGGGTTTTATTCTATTTATGCTGATGATTACGACGAAACACCCGATATGGTACGACTAGGATTAAAACCAACGCAAATAGGTACCGATACCGATTGGGCGAGTGTGTCGGTTGGTTGCTATCATGTTCTCGCCATTAAAAAAGACAGTTCCTTGTGGGGTTTCGGTAACGATAGCGATGGAGAACTGGGTACAGGTCGGTTGACTGGCACCAGGGATTTCGTTCCGATAGGTATCGATAAAAACTGGAAACGAATCGCTACCGCCTGCAGTCGTTCCGTGGCTTTAAAAAGTGATGGCTCTTTGTGGACGTGGGGGAGTAATGGTTATGCGTCATTTCCAATAGAATCTCCCATTCAAATTATGGAAAGTTCCGACTGGATCAATGTACAGGTCAATGATCATCTCATTATAGCTCAAAAAAGTGATGGGACTTTATGGTCCTGGGAAAGAAACACGATGTTTCTTGATTCGTTATCCAATAAGGCTAAAGATACCATTTTCATAAAGCAAATCAGTGCCGATACCGATTGGGCCAGTTTTGTTACGGAACGCAATAGGTTGATTATTGCCATTAAAAATAACGGAACTTTATGGGTTTTGGGAAGAAGCAATTTGCCTGTTCTTGGGCTTGGGGAAGAAATTACGGAAGTAACCGCTTTTACTCAAATCGGTACGGATACCGATTGGGCAAGCGTTTCGGTGAACTACGGACATTCGGTCGGCGTAAAAAAAGACGGTTCCTTATGGGTATGGGGAAATGTTCCCACTAAAGGCGATACCGAAAGTTATGAATATTCCGATAAGGGTATTTTCATCGCAATACCAACCTTTGACACCAAATATATTCCAACACGGGTGGAGTTTCCGGCCACCGCCGCCCTAACCGCTAAAACTTCTTTTGTGCGCAATACGATCCATGCGCAGGTAAACGGCAATCACATTCAAATTAAAAACTTACCGGCAAATACCGAAGTAGAAGTTTTTGATATTCACGGCAAAAAAATTTATTTTTCCAACACGGTAAACACCGGTTTAAGCGTAAAAGTTTCGGCGAAAGGAATTTATGTTATTCGTGCCGGCGGGCAAATATTGCGAGTAGCAGTAAAGTAACCGGGGCTGCGGAAAACACCGTCGTTCCCGCCGCTTATCATTCCTTTTACTGAAAATTTTGTATTATTGGCGTATGGCATATATTGCAATGGCTCGAAAATGGCGCCCCGAATCTTTCCAGGACATGGTTGGACAAGATCATATCGCCAAAACAATTGAAAATGCGATTCAAGGGGGCCGGCTTCACCACGCCTTTTTGTTTACCGGTACCCGCGGGGTGGGTAAAACCTCTTCGGCGCGGATTCTTGCAAGAACTTTGAATTGTTCCGGCGGAAACCCGCTCTCGCCTTGCGGAAAATGTCCGAGCTGCAAAGATATTTCCGGCGGCACACCGATGGATGTGATTGAAATCGATGCCGCAAGCAATACCGGCGTGGACAACATGCGCGATATTCTCGAAAAAACGCAATACACCCCGATGATCGGGAAATACAAGATTTTCGTGATCGACGAAGTTCACATGCTTTCCAAAGGCGCTTTCAACGCTCTTTTAAAAACGCTCGAAGAACCGCCGCCGCACGTGATTTTCATTTTCGCCACAACCGAAGTCAATAAAGTTCCGCAAACGATTCTTTCCCGCGTGCAGCGCTTTGATTTTAAACGCCTGAGCCCCGAACAAATTTCGGGAAGGCTTCGCTTTATTTGCGAGCAGGAAGGAATCCAGGCCGACCGCGAAACTCTCGCGCTTTTCGCCGAAAAAGCCGACGGATCCATGCGCGACGCCCTCACCTACTTCGATCAGGTTTACGCTTTCACCGGGAAAACGATGGACGAAGCTTCCGTGCGGCAGATTCTCGGAATCCCGCCGAACGATCTTTATTTTGAACTGATTCAAGCCATTGCCGACCACCAGGTAAAAGGCTGTTTCGCCGTCATTGAAAAATCCTATCAAATGGGGCTTGAACTTTCTCCGCTCCTGGACGGGTTTGCAAAATTCTTGCGGAATCTGCTTTATATTCGCGTCGGCGATGTGGACGCGGAATCCTTAAATATCTCCCCAACCCTTTTCGGTAAACTGCAAAACGCCGTACCCGAAATTTCAAACGGCGATATTCTCCGCATTGCAAAAATGCTCACCGATCTTCAAGGGAGCCTCCGTTACGCAAGCCACCCGCGGCTTCTCGTGGAAACCACACTCGCCCGTATGGCTTGGCTCGACCGCATAACGGACTTAAAAAAGGCGCTCGCCGCCATGAACTCCCCCACGAACACAGCGGCAAACGCGGATAAAAAAAAAATAACCCCGGCGCCTAAAGCGCCGCCCGGACCGCCGTCCGCGCCGGAAATGATTCCCGAACCGGAATTTGACCCGGGCGATTTTAAGATTGAATTCGATGAACCGTTCACACCGGCGGTAGAAGCCGATTCCCGCTACGAGATTTGCGGCAAGTGGCCCCAGATTGTGAAAAACCTTTACCACGATTCCGACAACGGATTTTTCGCTTCAAACCTCGAGCACACGACTCTCGAACACGGAGATTTTGCGGTCACGCCGTTTCCGCTTACCCTTCGCTTTCCCGCAAAAGCCGCTTTCGGCCACAAAGAAATCACCTCGCGGAAAGATTATCAGGAACGTCTCATCCGCATACTGGAAGACCGCCTTCAAACCGTCGTCACCATTCAAATGGAAATCGACTCGGAAACGTCCGGCGGAAAAACGCCGCGCTCCCCCTGGGAAAAAGACCTCGCCGGCGATCCGGTATTGAAATCGTTTGCCGAAATATTCGAACTCGAACTTTTTGAAACCAAAAGGCGCTCCCGCGCCGCGGAACCGAGTGAAATCTCCTGTTCCGAAAACGACTAAAATCAAAGGAACCGCTTATGAACATGCAGAAAATGCTGAAAGATTTGCAAAAAATGCAATCCAAAATGAATAAAGCTCAAACCGAGCTCAAAGCCCAAACTTACGAAGCGGAAGCCGGCGGCGGCATGGTAAAAGTGGTCCTCAACGGACAAGGAATCATGACCTCCATCAAAATCAACCCCGATGCCGTGGACAAAGACGATGTGGAAGCGCTCGAAGACCTCGTGATGGCAGCCGTCAACGCCGCCATGAAGAAAAAAGAAGAAGCCGCCGAAGACAGCATGAACGAACTCACGCAAGGCTTCAAAATGCCGGGTCTCATGTAAACCGCACAACGTTCCTTATTTTTTTGGGGGCTCCCTCCATTGTATTCCGGGACCGGGCTTGCATTTTTGGGGCGCTAAAGCACCTCCAAAAACGGAGCCGCGAAAGCGTCTCCGCAGTTTCTGTCGCATCCCTGCCCCAAATCAAAGCGCGTCTAAGGAAGGATCCCAGTCTTTCCAAACTACTTCGTAACCGTTTTCCCGAACCACTTTGCAAACTTCTTCGGGAGTGCGGTCGTCGTTAATCACAAACTGCGGTAATTCCGTTTTAGACAAACTATAACCTCCGGGATCGGTTCTCGAACCCGCCGAAATAGAAGTAATTCCAAGGCGGATCGCGTGATCCCGGAACCGGGGAGATTCCCGCGTACTCAACGAAAGTTCCACATCCGGATCGAATAAGCGGTAAGCACAAATTAACTGAATCAATTCGCGGTCGGTTTGAATGTTTTTCTGATCTTCAAGGCCGGCGTGAGGGCGAAGCCTCGGGAACGAAATGGAAAACCGGGTTTTCCAATATTTTTTTTCAAGATAGCGCAAATGGAGAGCCGTAAAAAACGAATCCGTTCTCCAGTCTTCAAGCCCGATCAGGCAGCCGATACCGCATTTGCGGATTCCCGCTTCACAAATGCGGTCCGGCGTATCCATGCGGTAAGAAAAAATGCTCTTTTTCCCGGCAAGATGATACTTCCGGTAATTTTCCCGGTGATAGGTTTCCTGATAAACCAGCACGGCGGAAACGCCTTCACTTGCAAGAACCGAATATTCCTCAACGCCCATGGGCTGCACTTCGATAGAAAGGTGTTTAAAATAAGGTTTGCACAAACGAACGGCATGGCGCAAATACTCAAACCCGCTTGTCCGCGCGTCTTCGCCGGTCACGAGCAGCAAATGCTCAAAAGGGGTTTCCTTAATGACTTTAATTTCGGAAAGGATTTCAAGATCGCTCAGCGTGCGGCGTTCCAACTCTTTGTTCAAATGACTGAATCCGCAATAAGTGCAGCAGTTGGAACACTCATTGGAAAGATAAAGCGGGATATACATTTGCATGGTATTCCCAAACCGTTTGAGCGTAAGGGCGCGGCTTTTCTGCGCCATTTCCTCTAACCGCGGGAGCGCGGCTTCGGAAATCAGCGCCATAAAATCTTCCAAATCAAGCGGTGATTTTTTCGAGAGAGCGCGATCCACGTCGGAAAGCGTTTTGGAATAAATCCGCTGCTGAATTTCATCCCAGTCAAACCGGGCATGATATTCGTTAAAAGTCATGTTACAAATCCAAAAAAGAAGTCAAAGGACTCGAAGCCGCCGCGCGTGACGCCGTCGGAAGCCCCGTTTCATACGCGCGGCGGCCGGCCGCCACCGCGTCTCGAAAACATTCCCCCATCGCTTCCGGGTTCCCGGCAACGGCGATCGCCGTATTCACAAGGCAGGCGTCCGCGCCCATCTCCATCGCGGCACACGCGTGCGAGGGCGCGCCGAGCCCCGCGTCGATCACCACGGGAACATTACTTTGTTCGATAATAATTTCAAGCATGGAACGCGTTTGAAGCCCGGAATTACTCCCGATCGGAGCGGCAAGCGGCATGACCGCCGCCGTTCCCGCCTCTTCAAGCCGCTTGCATAAAACAGGATCTGCCTGAATGTAAGGAAGCACCACAAAACCATCTTTCACAAGAATCTCCGCCGCCTTTAACGTTTCCACGGGATCGGGAAGCAAATAACGCGGGTCCGGGTGAATCTCCAGCTTCAGCCAGGAGGTACCGAGAGCCTCGCGCGCCATGTGAGCGGCAAATACCGCTTCTTTGGCATCGCGCGCGCCGGAAGTATTCGGGAGTAAAATGCCTTTAAAACCGCGAAGCGCACTTAAAATCGAGTCTTCTTTTTTTTGAAGATCCATCCGTTTCAGCGCAACAGTCACCATCTCTGTTTCCGAAGAAGCGACCGCTTTCATCATCATTTCCGGAGAACCGAATTTTCCGGTACCTAAAAAGAGCCTCGATTGAAACTGCCTGCCGCCGATTTCCAAATTTTTCATGACCCAAATATAGTAACAGCGGATTCTCCCGGCTTTATGAAAAAAGTTTGATCGTTCGATGCAATTACGGAATTACGAGATAAACTCAAGCATTGCATTCCATTTTCCGGTGAGAAATAATACAGATGAGATCCGGATAACCGTGAGCGATACTCTCGCTGTGACAGAAGCGGGTTTTTCCGCCCTAAAACCGGGTCACCCCTACTGTCGTTATTGTTATGTTCAAATCAAAATCGTATCACCAAATCTGTCATGCTGATCCTGAAATAAATTCAGGATGTTTTGCACATCTATTAAGTTCGCACTTGCATGTAAGATTTTCCAAATGTGTGCCGCTACCTAGTTGCGCATCAATGAAGTTGTACTTTCATGTAAAACTTTCCAAATCTGCGCCGCTGCTTAGTTGCACATCTATTAAGTTCGCACTTGCATGTAAGATTTTCCAAATGTGTGCCGCCACTTGGTGAGACAAATTTTCAGGCTGGAAGCTGCTCCAATTTGTCCCAAAGCGTTGGAATCGCGCGAACATTGCGTGAGGCAGGCGGAGGGTGCGCGCGAAGCGCGCAGTGCGCAGCACCGACCGGAGGGCAGCCCGGAGACACGCCGACCCGGCGCGGTTTTCATGCCGGTAAGTGTATGGACGCGCCGGGGCACGCCCTTCCCTATTCATTCGGATTTGAAATTTTTGATACGATTATACAGAAAATCCCGGAGCACCTCCGGGATAACAGTCCTTCGGACAAAGGATGAGATCACATAAACCGGACGTTGATTTCGGTGCCGGAGCCCAGTTCGGATTTTAATGTGATTTTGGCGTGGTGTTTTTCGGCGATATGTTTGACGATAGCGAGCCCGAGCCCTGTGCCGCCGGTTTCTTTGGAACGGCTTTTGTCCACGCGGTAAAAGCGTTCAAAGATGCGGGAGCGGTTTTCTTCCGGTATTCCGATTCCCGAATCCCGGACGGTAATGCCGCCGTTTCCCACGAGAATTACGACTTCGCCGTTTTCCTTGTTGTAGCGAATGGCGTTATCGGTGAGGTTATAAATCATTTCATGAATCATCAGGTAATTCCCGCGCACTACCGTGTCGGGGCTTTCGATCCGGAAGCGTACGCCTTTTTTCTCGGCCGAGGGGAGCAACAGCATTTTCACTTCTTCGGCGACTTGCCGCAAATTCACATTTTCCGATTCAAGTAAAAATCCCGAACTTTCATCGAGTTCCGATAATTTGATAATATCTTCGCTGAGGCGGATCAAGCGCGCGCATTCTCTCCGGATGCGCGAAGCAAACAGCGGGAGGTCTTCTTTGTCGGCCATGTTATTCTCAATGATTTCCGCATAGCCGGATATAACCGTGAGCGGCGTTTTCAATTCATGAGAGACATTGGCCGTAAATTCGATTTTCATTTGTTCCAAACGGTGCTTTTCCGTGTTGTCTATCAAAAGACAAAGCACACCCGAAATCTCGCCCGATTCGGTAACGGGGCTTACGATCAACTGAAAATACTTTCCTTGAATTTCCAATTCGTCAAGCGCTTTTTCTCCGCGAAGTCCTTGCTGAATGCTGTGAAAAAACGCGGGATGGCGCGTGTAATGAAAAATGTTTTCCCCGGGCCTGTCTTCGGTGATCGACAATATCCGTTTTGCTTCGTCGTTGATTAAAGAAATATGTTTTCTCGAATCCAAAAGGAAAAATCCTTCGGCAATATTTTGTATGAGTACGGAGAGCCGTTCATGTTCCAAGTTCAAATTCCGGATGTGTTTTTGTATGCGGCGGTTTTGTTTCCGGATTTTGGTGAGGAACGGGAGTAATTCCGAGTAACGCACAACTTCTTTGTTTAACGGGACATTTTCTTCGACATTTTCTGCGATGCGTTCGATCGGTTTTAAGAAACGCCGCGTTAAAATAAAGGCGATCAAAACGGAAATCAGGAAAATAGCGATCACCAAAGGAAGCAGATAAATGATCATGCCGGGGTAAAGCCCCCAAACGCTTTCCTCCCGGATCGAAAGCCGGATAATAGAATTGTCTTTATTTTTTAATGCGTAATAATAAACTTTGGTTCGTAAGGTTTCCGATTTACGGAAACTTTCTCCCTCTCCGGATTTGATTGCATTTAAAATTTCGGTACGGTCTCCGTGATGCGTCATATCACGTTCATTGATATCGGTATCAACCAGTACTTTTCCTTCCGGGGAAATAAACGTCATGCGGAGCTGTAAAAACAAAGGATCGTTTTTATCGGGCAGTGCCTTTGAAGAATCATAGCGCTGCGAAAGGTTGTGAGTAAGCGCTTTCAAATCCTTCCGGAGTTTATCTTCACGATGTTTGAAAAGTGCGGAAGAAGTTAAAACAAGCGAAAATATCGCCGCAAAAAAACCTATAAAAAAGAGATAAAAGCCGATTCGTTTTTTCATTTTACTTACTCTCTATTTTGTAGCCCACATTCCGCACGGTTTTAATATAACGCCCGGCGGTCCCTAACTTTTGCCGCAGCGTTTTGATATGCATGTCCACCGTTCTCGACTCTATTACGTTATCCACATCCCAAACGGCGCCCATAATGCGGTCGCGGGTAAAAACCATTCCCGCTTTGGATAGCAAGAGATGCAGGAGTTCATATTCTTTGTAAGTCAATTCGACTTCGTTACCGTCAACGGTCACTTTCCGCTCCAGCAAATCCATCCGGATTTCACCGAGAGAAAGAGCGGCCGGCTGTTCTGTTTTTTGAGGCGCCGAGCGGCGAAGCAAGGCTTTTACGCGCGATAAAAATTCCATCACGCCGAAAGGTTTCACCAGATAATCGTCCGCGCCGGAATCAAGTCCTTTCACGCGGTCGATCTCCGAAGATTTCGCCGTTACCATAATCACCGGAATTGATTTTGTCTTTTGATGACTTCTCAGACGGTTTAAGATATGAAGCCCGTCATCACCCGGGAGCATCACATCCAAAATCACGAGTTCGGGAAGTTCCCGCTCAATAAAAGAGTAGAAAGCCCGCGCTTCCGGAAACGCCGTAACAGAATAACCGGCGCTCTGAAGCGCGTAAACTTCAAGTTCCCGAATGCCCGAATCGTCTTCTACAATACAAATCATCCGACTTTCTCCAATCAATCCGGAAATTCGGATGATAAATACCGGGAACCGTTCCGGTTGCCGGTGATTGAAAAAATGACCCACTTTGCCACATTGACGGCATGATCGCCGATGCGTTCAAAGTATTTGATCACCATCAGAAGGTCCACAATCATTTCACCCATATCATGACCGGATCGAACCGTATCCACTAACTTTTGACGAATCACCTTAAAAAGATAATCCACCGTATCATCATCATCGATCACTTTTTGAGCGAGATGAATATCGCAGCGCACAAAAGCATCTACGCTTTCGGTGACCATTTTTTTCACCGCCATCGCCATATCCGGAATTTCCTTCAAAGAATCCCAATCGATTCCCTCGGGAATCATGGTGACGATTTCGGAAATGTCGGCGCATTGATCACCGATACGTTCCAGATCCGAAACCATTTTAAGCGCGGAAGAAATGAGACGCAAATCGCGGGCGACCGGTTGCTGGCTTAAAAGAAGTTTCAAACAAAGATTTTCGAGTTCTTTCATCTTTTGATCGATTTCTTTATCGAAATCAATGTTTTGTTCGGCTTTTTCCGTATCGTGCCTCATGAGAGCGTCAATCGCACGCTCCACGGATTGTTCCACGAGAGAACCCATTTCGATCAAACCGTTATTCAAATGTTCAAGCTGTAAATCAAACCGGTTGCGCATTAGCCGAACCTCCCTGTAATATAATCTTCCGTTTTTTTATTCTTAGGCATGGAAAACAAAGTTTCCGTTTCGTCATATTCAATAATTTCTCCCAAAAGGAAAAATGCGGTTTTATCCGAGATACGCGTGGCTTGCTGCATATTATGCGTGACAATCACAATCGTATAATTTTCTTTGAGTTCCACCACGAGGTCTTCGATTTTTGCCGTCGAAATCGGGTCGAGCGCGCTGGTGGGTTCATCCATCAAAAGTACTTCCGGCTCTACCGCAAGCGCTCTTGCAATGCAAAGCCGCTGCTGTTGTCCGCCGGAAAGCCCGAGCGCATTTTTCTTCAAGCGGTCTTTTACTTCATCCCAAATCGCCGCGCGTTTCAAGGAAGTTTCCACAATCTCGTCCAAATCATCTTTCGAATGGATACCATGTGTTTTCGGACCAAAAGTAATATTATCGTAAATACTCATCGGAAAAGGATTCGGTTTTTGAAAAACCATGCCCACGCGTTTGCGAAGGTCATTGACATCCAAATCCCGGTAAGCGTTGATATTATCCAAAAGAACCGTTCCTTCGATACGGCAGTTTTCGATCAAATCGTTCATGCGGTTGAGCGTTTTTAAAAGCGTCGATTTCCCGCAACCGGAAGGTCCGATAAAAGCGGTAATTTTACTGCTCGGAATACCGATATTGACATTTTTAAGCGCTTGGAATGTGCCGTAAAATAAATCCAAATCCCGAACTTCTATTTTATTTTCCATCATTTTTCCTTACTTTTTTAGCGAGCGCGTTTGAAGCGGCGTTAATCATCAAAACCAAAAAGAGAAGCACTACGGCTGTTGCATAGGCTTGATCGGTATGGAGCCCCTCTTTGGAGAGGGCATACATGTGAACGGAAAGCGTTCTTCCGGAAGAAAAAATATCCTTCGGAAAATCCGCTACGGTTCCCGCCGTATAAATTAATGCGGCCGTTTCACCGACAATTCGCCCGATCGAAAGAATCACGCCGGCAAGAATTCCGGGGATAGCAACCGGCAGGATCACGGACACAACGGTTCTGAGTTTTCCGGCGCCGAGCCCGAAACTTCCTTCACGATAAGTATCGGGAACCATTTTAAGCGCCTCTTCCGTAGTGCGCATCATAAGCGGAAGAATCATCAGGGCGATCGTAAAAATACCTGCAAGAAGCGAGTAACCGAGGTGAAGAGCCGTCACGAAAAAAAGCATCCCGAAAAGACCGTAAACAATCGAGGGAATGCCGGAAAGGGTTTCGGAAGTGAGGCGAATGATCCCCACCAGACGATTCCCGCGCCGTGCATACTCCACAAGATAAACCGCCGAAAAAATTCCGAGAGGAACAGCGATCAAAAGCGCGCCGAAAACCATTATGAGCGTATTAAAAACGGAAGGCAGGAGCGAAACGTTTTCCGAAGTATATTTGGTTGCAAAAAGAGAAGGCGTAATGTGAGGAATCCCTTTTATGAAAATATAACCGACCATAAAAACAATCGTGGCAAGCGTAACGAAAGCAGCGGCATACACCAAAAGAAAAAGAAACAAAGAAAAGGGATGTTTGCGGTAAGACTTGAATTTTAGCCTAAAATTCATATTCATGAGAACGCTCTTCTTTTGAAGTAAGAGAAAGTAAAGTTAATCATGAGGATAAACACAAAAAGCACCACGCCTGTGGCAATAAGCGCCCCGCGGTGAAGTTCGGCGGCATAACCCATTTCCAAAACGATTCCCGAAGTGAGCGTACGCGCCCCCTGGAAAAGTCCCGTTGGAATCCGCGCCTGGTTACCGGCCACGAGAATCACCGCCATGGTTTCCCCGATCGCACGCCCGATGCCGAGCACCACGCCGGCAACCACACCGGAAGAAGCGGCGGGAAGTTCCGCAAAAAAAACACTCCGTTCGTGCGTTGCTCCGAGAGCGAGCGCCCCTTCATAATATTGCGGCGGAACCGCCCGGATCGAAGCTTCCACCACGCCGATAATCGTCGGGAGAATCATCACCCCGAGAAGGAGCGAGGCGGTAAAAATACTGCTTCCGGAGCCGCCGAAAACATTGCGGACAAACGGAACAAGAACGACAAGCCCGAAAAAGCCGTAAACCACGGAGGGTACCCCCGCGAGCACTTCGATAAAAGGCTTAAACCATTGATAAATTTTACGCGGACAAAACCGGGCGAGGAAAACCGCGGTAAATAAACCTACGGAAACTCCGATCAGAATCGCGCCGGCGGTAATATAAAGACTTCCCAGAATCATCGGCAAAATACCGAATGCCGGAGGTATATCGGTCGGAGCCCAGGTTTTCCCGAGCAGGAACTTGAAAACTCCGATTTCCGCCATAGCGGGAATCCCGTTCACAAACAAGAAAAGACAAATGAGAATCACGGCAAAGACAGAAGTCAATGCCGCGATGAAAAAGACGATCTCCATGATCTTTTCTTTTATCTTTCTCCTGTTATTTTTCAAGAACAGCACCCCAGTTCTTAATGGCGCCGGAATAAATGCCGCGAAGCTGTTCGAGCGTGATGTTATCAACCGGATTCTTGTGATTGATAATCACAGCGATACCGTCTTTAGCAATCGTCAGCCCTTTCACTTCGGCAAGTTCGCTTTCTTTCAAGTCACGGGAAGCAAGTCCGATATCGGATGTACCTTCTTTCGCGGAAAGAATACCGGCGGAAGAATCATTGATTTGAAGTTCGATTTCGACATGCGGGTTGATTTGAATGTACGCTTCTTTCAATTTTTCAGCAAGCGGAGCCACCGAAGAAGAACCGGCAATCACGATTTTTCCGGAAATCTTGGAAGGCGTGTAAGCTTCCCCTTCGGTAATTGCGATATAACCGTTTGTCTGCGCGATTTTTTGTCCGTCGGCGCTCATCACAAAGCCGATAAAATCAAGCACGAGCGGAGATTCTTTCCCTTTCGTAACAAAGTTGAACGGGCGGGAAATGCGGTAACCTCCGTCTTTCACCGTTTCCGAAGAAACCGGTACGCCTTCGATCTTGAGAGCTTTGGTGCTTGAATTTAAAGAACCGAGAGAAATGTAACCGATCGCGTATTCGTTCCCGCTTACGTTGCTCATCACGGCTTGAGTTCCGTCAATCGTGATCGCGTCTTGGGTTGTCAAATCGCGTTTGCTTGTTTCCGTTTTTTCCAAGAGTCCCGCGATTTCAATAAAGGCATCGCGCGTGCCGCTACCCGCTTCGCGAGTAATCACCGAAATTTCGCGGTTCATATTGAACGCGGCAACCGGCTTTTCGTTTGATTTTCCTTTTTCTTCCTCTTTATCGCAGCCCATGAAGAGTGCAGAGAAAGCGATCAGACCTATTCCAAGATATTTGATATTCATATGAATCTCCGTTGAGAATTTTGTACTGGGAATATAGAGAACTGAAGTAAAAACTAGAAAGGACTAATGTAAAATTCATGTAAAGTAAGATCACGGGAACCGGATTTTATAGATTTCCGGCCAGTTTTTCCCTGTAATCCACAGGTTTTTCCCGTCAAAACCAATCCCGTTCAGCACTTCTGCCTTCGGATTTCTTTTCCGCACGGCCCGCGCTTTTTCCGAAAAATCAAGCCAGGCCCGCACCCGCCCGGAGGGAAGCTCAATCACCGCAATCGAATCGGTGAGCCACACATTAGCGTAAAGCAAGTCCCCAACCGCTTCCAACTCGTTCAAATTCTTTACGGGATTTTTACCGTCTAAAACCTTAACGGTAGAAACCACCGTGCGGGACCGCGGATCCAAAATCAAAAGTTCGGCGCTCCCGTTACTCATGAGCAAATGCGAATTCCACACCGTAAGCCCCCACCCTTCCGTAGGGATAAAGAAAGAATCCTTGAGGCGAAACGTACCGGCATCAAGCACAAACGCTTTTCCTTCTTTCCAGGTGAGCCAAAAAATCTCATGCCCGAGCTGCACGGAACCTTCTCCGAAATAACGTGAATCCAGTGCAAACGAATCGAGCGTGTTCCCCTGAAAATCAAGTTTGAAAATTTTGGATTTGCCGTAACCGCCCGTGGACTCAATCCAACCCGCGCTCGTATAAGAAAGTCCTTGCAGGTACCGGTCGGAAGAATGCGGAATCGAATCCGTAACGGAAAACGATTGCAGGAGAGTCGCCAAAAGAAATACGGAAACCGCACTCATATATATATAAACTTAGAAAATGCCGGATTATATTTCAAAACCGAGCGGAAGCAGAAATGAAAATCGACTGATATCGGTAATATACACCTTTCGTACTTGCATGAAAGTCAGGGATAAGGGACAGGGGACATGATTGAGTTTTCTTATCCCGCATCCCTTTTCCCATTTCCCTATATTTCATATCTGAAAGCTGCAACAGGAAATGAATATTCAGAGGAGCCCTTATGGGTCAAATCAAAAAACCGGAAAACGTATGTCTCGTCTTAGGGATTCTCGCAAAATCACGAGCCGAAGTCGAAAGCGTACGCCCCGCGCTCGCCCGGAAATTCGGTACGGAAGAACTTGCGCTCGCGCCGTTTGCGTTTGAATTTACGAATTACTACCGGGAAGAAATCGGAAATACGCCGGTACGCGCCTTTTTCAGTTATGAAACGCCGATCCCGAGAGAAGAAATCGTAGAAATTAAATTGTGGACAAACGAATTGGAACTCGAAATCGCCGCCGCTCACGGCACTCCCGGTTTGCGCCCCGTCAATTTGGACCCGGGCTACATGACTCTCGGACAATTTTTCCTCGCCACCACAAAAGACCAGCGCCAACGGGTTTACATTCGCGACGGCATTTTTGTAGAACCCACCCTTTACTTTCAAAACGGACACTTTCACGCATTTGAGTGGACCTACCGCGATTACGCAAGCCCGCGCTATATCGAATACCTGGAAGAAGTCCGGCGCCGCCTCGCCTACCGGCACACCACCGGAAAACCATACCGGCTGCGTTAATCAGGGCGGCTTCCTCCGGAACCGGGCTCGCATTTCAGCGGCGGTGAACCGCCTGCCGAAACGGAGCCGCGCAGAATTTCTCTCAAATCAGAAATTGCAATTATGAAAGCATGGGAATTGGGAATAGATGACTCAGGAACTTGAATGTTCCATTCCCCATTCCCATGCTTTCCATGCCCGAAGAACAGAGATTCCCCGCGTCTCCGCCCGTTCGGGTCGCATCCCTGCCGCAACCGCTTTTACACAAGACTCGTATGATAAGTGCGGTTCAGCACATCCAACTGCTGTTCCCGCGAGAGCTTAATAAAGTTTACCGCATAACCGGAAACGCGGATCGTGAGCGTCGGATACTTTTCCGGATGCTCCATAGCGTCTAAAAGCGTATCACGGTGAAGAATATTCACATTCACATGGAACCCGCCGGCAAGCATATAGCCGTCGAGACAGGTGGATAAATTTTCAATGCGCGCTTCAAGCGTGTTCCCAAGCGATTCCGGCGTTACCGTCGCCGTCCAGGAAATACCGTCGAGAGAATCGCTGTAAGGAAGTTTCGCCACCGAAGCGCCCGCCGCGATAAAACCCGTGCGATCCCGCCCGTTCATAGGGTTTGCTCCCGGAGCAAACGGCTCTCCGGCGCGGCGGCCGTCCGGAGTATTTCCGGTTTTTTGACCGTAAACCACATTGGAAGTAATCGTGAGCACGGACTGCGTCGGAATGCTCCCCCGGTAAGTATTCTGCTCTTTGATTTTTTCCATGAAAGTGCGGACAAGCATCACGGCAATGGAATCAACGCGATCATCGTTATTTCCGAACGCCGGGTATTCTCCCTCAATTTTAAAATCGACCGCGAGCCCTTTTTCATTCCGGACCGGAGTCACTTTGGCATAACGAATTGCCGAAAGCGAATCCGCCGCCACCGAAAGCCCCGCAATCCCGCACGCCATGGTCCGCACCACATCGCGGTCATGAAGCGCCATTTCAATGCGTTCGTAATGATACTTGTCGTGCATATAGTGAATCGCGTTGAGCGCTTTCACGTAAGTCCGCGCAAGCCATTCCATCATAAGTTCATAGTGTTCCCACACTTTATCGTAATCAAGCACCTCATCGGTCACCGGCGAAAACCCGGGCACCACAAGTTCCATGGATTTTTCATCGACACCGCCGTTAATCGCGTAAAGAAGCGTCTTGGCAAGGTTCGCGCGCGCGCCGAAAAACTGCATTTGCTTTCCGATTCTCATCGCGGAAACGCAACAGGCGATAGCGTAATCATCGCCCCAATATTCGCGCATCAAATCATCGGATTCATATTGAATCGAAGACGTTTCAATGGAAACCTGGGAACAGAATTTTTTAAAACCTTCAGGGAGCCTGACCGACCAAAGCACCGTTAAATTCGGTTCCGGAGCGGAACCTAAAGTGTACAAAGTATTTAAAAACCGGAAACTGCTTTTTGTGACAAGCGTGCGCCCGTCTTCCGCCATGCCGCCGATCGATTCCGTAACCCAGGTCGGATCGCCGGAAAATAAAGTATTGTAGTCGTCCGTTCTTAAAAAACGAACGAGACGAAGTTTAATCACGAGATCGTCAATAAGTTCCTGCGCTTCGGATTCCGTGAGAGTTCCCTCTCTAAAATCGCGTTCCACATAAATATCCAAGAACGTGGAAATCCGCCCAATGGACATCGCCGCGCCGTTTTGTTCTTTCACCGCCGCCAGATAACCGAAGTAAATCCACTGTACCGCTTCTCTCGCGTTCTCCGCCGGGCCCGAAATATCGCAACCGTAAGTCAAAGCCATCGAAGAAAGTTCCTTGAGCGCAAGGATTTGCTCCGCCAGCTCTTCACGCAGGCGAAGTACATCTTCCGTAAATTCCCTGTTATCGAGCGCCGCCTTTTCCTGTTTTTTATTTTTAATTAAAGCGCTCACACCATACAAAGCCACCCGGCGGTAATCTCCGATAATCCGCCCGCGGCCGTAAGCATCGGGAAGCCCGGTAATAATTCCGGATTTGCGGCAAGCGCGGATATCGGGACTGTAAACATCAAAAACACCCTGATTGTGACTCTTCCGGTACTTCGTGTAAATCTCGCTGATTTTCGGATCCATTTGGTATCCGTAATCTTCAAGCGATTCTTCCACCATGCGGATACCGCCGTTCGGAACAATCGCCCGTTTGAGCGGCGCATCCGTTTGGAGCCCCACAATAATTTCATTTTCCCTGTCAATATAACCCGGCGCATAAGCCGTAATGGAAGCTCCCACATCGGTAGCAATATCCAAAACACCTTTTTTCTCGCGTTCCTTTCGGAGCAAATCCTGAACGCGTTCCATCAATTTCTGAGTCCGCGGAGTCGCCTTTGCAAGAAAAGAATCATCTCCCGTGTAAGGAGTGTAATTCTTCAGGATAAAATCCCGGACATTAATTTCGTTTTTCCAAAGGGAGCCTCTCCATTCACGCCGGTTTTCATTAGTCATAATTCTACCCTCAACGCTTCATTCATTTGAAATACTTTATCCATGGATTCTTCTACGGAATTACCGCGCGCGAGGAGCACGCCCAAACGGCGATGCCCCTTGAGTTCGGGTTTTCCGAACAAACGAAGATTCGTATCCGGCATCCGGAGTACACTCTCAAGATTCGAAAATTTAACGCTCGATGAAAAACCGTCAGCGACAATCGCTTTGGAAGCGGCAGGACCGTGAAAACGAATATTCGGTACCGGCAAATTAAGGATCGCTCTCGCATGGAGCGCAAACTCCGACAAGTCTTGAGAAATCAGCGTTACAAGCCCGGTATCATGCGGGCGCGGACTCACTTCGCTGAAAATCACATCGTCTTTCGTGACAAAAATTTCCACACCGAAAATTCCGCGGCCGCCGAGGGCTTCCGTAATTTTTGACGCCATTTCCTGCGCTTTGGAAAGTAAAGCCGGCGGCATCGCTTGAGGCTGCCAGGATTCCTGATAATCGCCGTTTTCCTGGCGATGCCCGATCGGTTCCAAAAAAGAAACGCCGTCCCGGTGCCGTACCGTCAAAAGCGTAATCTCGTAATCGAAAGAAACGAAACCTTCCACAATCACACGCCCCGCTCCGCTCCGCCCCTCGTTCTGCGAAACATCCCAAGCGCGGTCAATCTCTTCTTCCGAACGGATTGTGCTTTGCCCGTGCCCCGAAGAACTCATGACCGGCTTCACCACGCAAGGAATCCCGACGGTTCTCACCGCATTTAAAAACTCTTCGTAAGAGGAAGCAAACCGGTAAGGAGAGGTTTTCAGCCCGAGCGTTTCCGCCGCAAGCCGGCGAATACCCTCGCGGTTCATAGTGAGCTGCGCCGCCCGCGCCGTAGGAATCACGGTATAACCTTCGGCTTCCATCTCCGCCAAAGTATCGGTTGCAATCGCTTCTACCTCCGGCACAATATAATCGGGTTTCTCAAGTTCAATCACGCGCCGCAATTCGGCAGGGTTCAGCATATCAATCACATGAGAACGGTGTGCCGTTTGCATTCCGGGAGCATTCGGATAACGATCCACCGCAATCACCTCAACCCCGAGGCGCATCATCTCAATAATCACTTCTTTACCCAATTCTCCGGCGCCGCAAAAAAGGACGCGGGTGGCCGACTCGCTTAAAGGGGTACCAATTGTTGTCATACTTCCTTCCATGACACTACATCTTGTGCCTTTTAATTTCCGTTACTACTATATGTGGATAAAGATAATTACATATCGACTCCGCCGGAATGGCTTTCGGCGAATTTTTTTCATGTTTTAGAGACATAAAATCTATCTCTATGACTATCAATGAGTTAAAACAAGTTTACCGGAGCGCTGCACTCGAATTTCGATGCGTTTTCCGTCATGAAACGCTTTAGAATTCCAAAACCTCGCGCACGGTCTCAAGAACTTTCCGCATTTCAAGCGGTTTTTCAAGGTAACCGTTCATACCGGCATCCAAATAACGTTCCACATCCGGTTTGAACACATTCGCAGTCATGGCGATGATCGGCATCACTTCCCCGCGGGCGCGCAGTTCGCGCGCCACATCCGGACCGTTCATTTCGGGCATTTGAACATCCATGAGAATCAAATGGTATTTTCCCGGGTGATCCTCCACAAACCGGAGCGCTTCGGAACCGCTTACGGCGGAATCAATAGAAACTCCCGTTTTTTCAAAGTAGGACAAAATAATTTCGTGATTGAGCGCCACATCATCGACAACCAAAATCCGGTACCCGTCAAAATCACTTTCCGTAACGGAATCTTCCAAGCTTAAAACTTTTTCGTATCCCATTCCGCGGCTCGCTTTGAATTTCAAAGTAAATGCGGAACCGGTTCCGGCGGCGGAACGAACGCTGATACTGCCATCAAGCATTCCGGCAAGATGTTTCGAAATAGGGAGCCCAAGTCCGGCGCCGCTGCAGTACTCGCCGGCCGCCTGTTCAAATACCTGGAAAATCTTCTTTTGCTGTTCGGGAGAAATTCCGATCCCCGTATCCGTCACCTCCATAGACACTTGGTAAAAACCATCCTTTTCTTTCACGGCGGAAACATTCAGCGTGATTTTCCCGCCGCGTTCGGTAAACTTTGTGGCGTTCGAAATCAGACTCAAAAGAATTTGCATCAAACATTTTTCATCGGTCACCAAATATTCGGGAACTTCGGAATCCACCGTCATTTCAAATACCTGATTTTTCAAATGCGCTTGAGCCTGCGCCATGTTTTCAAGACGCTCCAGCATTTTCCGGAAACAAAATTCGCTTTTGGCGATGCTGAACTTTCCCGATTCGATCTTCGATATATCCACCATTTGAGCCACCACTTCCGACAAATGGCGGGAAAAGTCCTCGATTTTTTCGAAACAAAAATTTTTACGGGAAGATTCTTCCGATGATTTTCCAATAGAACTCATGCCGAGAATACTGTTAATGGGAACACGGACTTCCCGGCTCATGTTCGCAAGAAACAAATCTTTCCGCCGGTTTTCATAATCCGATTGAGTGCGCGCCCGGTGAAGCCGTTTCAAAAACCAATTGGATAAAATCAGCACAAACGCGAGAACCAACATCATACAAAAGAAAAGGAGCGTCATCTCCGTTGCATAATCGGCAATACTGTCATGAAGAATCGCCACAGAATACCAACCGAGAAGCGGAAGAGCCTTGATTCCCATTTTCCCACGGGGGATGTCAATCAAAAGAATTTCTCCGGGTTTTAACGAAAGCGCTCTCTCAAAAACTTTTACTCCGGTATTTTCAAGTTCGGTATCAATATTTCTTTTGGAATGCACGAGAGCGATACTTTTAGCGCCCGTAATTTCTCCGGCGGCATTAAATAAAAACAGTTCGGCGCGCCCGAAATCCTTATTAAAAACAGTATTTACAAAACCCGAAAGTTCAATCCCCGCACCCAAAATCCCGAGAGCTTTTTTATTTTTATCAAAAACCGGCGCATTGATCCACAAATTCGTGACTTTCAATTCGGGATTGTAATTGATATTGAAGTTATAATCTTCGGTTCTATTCAGCGTAAGCGGATACCAATAATTCGTCGGTTTTTTAATATCGACAAAATAAGGCGCCGCGCCGTCCGTATGAAACATTCGATCCTTATCATTAACCCAAAAAACAGAACGGCCGGCTAAAGCCTTGCGGTAACTTTCAATTTCCGCATGCGCATACTTATTTAAAGCGGCATCGTCCGGGTTTGCGAAAAAGGCGGTGATCAACGGAGAATTCGCAAGTTTTAACACCAGCGCAATTTCCGCGTTTACGGAATTTTCCAGCTTCATTTGTTCGGTTTCGAGTAACTGCGATAACGTTTCTCCGTTGTTTTTCCGGATTGTGGAACGCATAGTAAGAAAAAAGGCGGTTCCTCCAACCAAAAATATCACAAGAAAAAGGATGGCGGAAAAAGAGGAAAACCGCTGAACAAAAGAGGATTCTCTTTTTTGATCCTTATCTGCTTTTACAATAATACTCATAAATCCCTGACGCTAAAGAATTCAAAGAATATAAATCATTTTAGATTCCCTCACCCCCAAAATGGAGGGAAATGTGATTACGGTATCAAAATATTCTTCATTTCCGGCGAAAATTCGCGGCTTTCAAACAAACGCGCCTCTTTCCAGTACGGAAGTCGAATCAAAAAACGGTGGGCATGAAGCATTTGAACGGCGCTCCCGAGATTCCGAATATCCGTTTCCGTTAAAGGTGCTTCGAGCATTTTTAAATAATAAACGCCGTCATGACTGTAAAGCCTGTCGCCGACAATCGGAAAACCGAGAGCGGCCAGGTGGGCGCGGATCTGATGTTTGCGCCCGGTAATGAGTTCGGCTTCCACCAAAGAGAAGGTACCGTATAAATTCCCCAATTCACCTTCAAAAAGATGCTTTCGGCGGAACAAGGTGAGGCAAGGTTTCCCGGTTTCGGACGGATACATTTTCAGTTTAATCGCGCTTTCGTGTTTTTCGGCAAGGGGGATTTCGCAGCGGACTTCTTCGGGAAACGCCCCGGGGACAACAGCCAGATACACTTTTTTAAGCAGAATGCGATCCAAATGTTTTTGAAACCGGGAAGCAGTATCGCGGTTTTGGGCAAACAGCAAAAGTCCGCTCGTGTCACGGTCAATGCGGTGAAGCGGCATCAGTTCTTCGTTATGGAATGCCCGGCGGGCAATCGCCGTAAATGTATTGTAAAAAATCCTCCCGGTATGGTGCACCGGAACGCCCGCCGGTTTACCGAGCAGTAAAAAATCGTCATCTTCAAAAACGGTTTCAAAATGAGTAGGCACTTCGGGTTCGCTGTAATTTTCCACGCGGTAAGTCACCTTATCTCCGCGGGAAACAACACTTTCCGGAGAAGCAGTCAAGCCGTTCAGAGACACAAACCCGCCTTCGATTTTTGAAATCCATTCCTCGCGGCTATGATAAGTAAAGCGCGCCGAAAGACTCTCCAAAAGAAATTTTCCGTGATGTTCCGGCTGCACTACGCTTTCAAAAAGCATTTCCCTGTTCACTTTAATTTCCATACTTGCCAATTATTTTCATCGGCAACGCCTTCGATAACATTAAAATCCTTTTTCCCTATAACGGCGCCGCCTTTAAGCGCTGTTTCCACACGCCATTTTCCCGGAGCGAGACTTCTTTTTTTCGTATATATTCTAAAACCTTCCTCGCGCCCGCCCCGAACGCGCATTCTGCTTGAAGAGATTCTATCCCTCTCTTCAAAAACGCCGGTCGCCGGATTTTTATAAAACCAGCGATGCTCCAAATCGGCTTGCACCTTAGACGGCGCGAACACGGAACTCACAAAATAAACTTCATTTTTTTGCACGGGATCCCAGTGTAAACTCGGCAGAGAAATTCCGCGGCGCACCCAAAACGACGGTTTTTCAATCAAACACTCATAAGTTTTAGAACTGAATTGCACGCACGCTTCCTGTTGCTTTAATACCAGAGGCACCGGGGCAATCCAATTCAGAAAATAAGCCGTCGCCAAAAAAACACTAATGATACCGGGAACAATTAATACACGCCGGGATTGTCTGGAAAAATACCAAATCCCATAGCAAAGCAATAGAGACAGTATGGTACTCAGTAAAAACCAAAACGCTCCCAAACGGTGAACCAAATGAGGCACGGCAAAATTTAAAAACATGGTACCGAGTAAACAGAAAAGCGCAATATTAAAACCAAACCGGGAATAAAATTTTTGAAAAAATTCATTGCCCACTAAAAAACCAACCAACAGCAATACAAACAACAGCGAAGCCGTCGAACCGCTGCTTTTGAAATAACAAATCACAAGCGCGCTGAATAAGTTTCCAAAACAAAATTGAATAACCCAGGTAAAACGAACCACCCATCGATCATCACAAAATTTGGAAATGAAAGGCGCAGAAGCTCGTTCATCAGGCGTTTCGGCAACATTGATTTGCTTTATCTTAGCAAGCAGTAAAATCAAACCGAGGCTCAGTATAAAATAAACCGACAAAAGCAGCAAATCGCTCGAAGAGACCACGCGCCCGATGGTAAGAGAATCCCAAATAAAACCGCCGAAAAACGCAGTTGCCGGAATAAATGGCTTAATACGATTAAACATCATAACGATATAACTTATGGTCGCAAATATAATGAAACACCGGGCTCGAAATCCCACGCGGTTTCAAGCCTGTCTTCAAAAGCTTTTTCCTGATATCCGTACTGGAAATATCGCCGAAAAAACCTTCGCCCGATTCAATCAGGTGCAAAGGCGCATAACCTTTTTTCCGGTGCTCAAGCACACTCGGAAGCGCATACCCGTCGCGGCGGAAAACAATCAACTCAAACTCGCGAAGCAGCAAATGCCCGTTATACTCGCTGCCGAAAAAATGAAGCGGATCTCTCCAGTGCGGAATTTGATGATAACTGTCCGCGCCGGCAATCAGGCGAAAACGAATATCCGGAAATTTCTCACGAAGCTGCGTCATAAAAACGTAAGAACCCCGGTAATCCCCCATTTGAATTTCAAGATCGCTCACCACCATGCGGGAATCCGGCGCCGTCGCAAGCCGCAGCATTTCCAAACGGTCTTCCGCCGAAGCTTCGAGTTTCTTATCCCAGCGGTCGGGAGAAGGCATAAACCAAACTTCATCGGCGAACGCATTTTTAAGACAAAGGGCGGCAAGAGCAACATGATCGCGGTGCACCGGATCGAAAGCCCCTCCGAAAAGCGCCACCGTTTTAGTAAACATAAAAGAGAAATCCGAGATTCATTTGAAGGCGCGTCCCCGAAACATCCTTATCGTGAAGCGGATCGTAATATTCCGTAATCCAACGGTATTCCATTTCGCTCACGAGAGCAACCATCGGAATCATTTGAAATTTCACGCCGATACCAACGCCCCACTCGTTCCAGGAAGCGTCCCCAAAAGAAGAAAGCGACCGCGCTCGCGTATAACTCAAAAGAAGCGACGGAGCAAGCCCGGCCGAAATCCCAAGCTGAGCGGTAAAATCGCGCTGTTCCACCGTCTGTTTTTTAGCGCCCTCGGGGCGCTCCGTATAATTAAAAAGCCCGTAACCGACACGGAGAGAACCGAGCCCCTGAAGCAAAACGCCCACAAAAGGAGTCATGCGAATCACGCCGCTCCCGTGACTGTGATCGTTCAAATGCCCGGTACCGATTTCCGTAACGCCGCCGACCACCACCGGTATTTTTTGCGCACAAACGAAAGACGGGATTCCGAAACACAGGAACAAAACAAAAAGAAACTTGAACTTCATACTTAAAAATATAGTTCATTCGATATGTTCTTTTTGGGAAAAGAGACGTGAGATAAGGGATATGAATTTAAGGAACAGAAAAAGCGCGAATATTTTTCCGGTTTGAACGCCGCCCTTTACAGTATTGGCGTGCCCCGGCGCGTTCCTGTACCGCATGCATAAAAACCGCGCCGGGCCGGGCTGTATTTCGGGGGCGCTAAAGCGCCTCCCAAAACGGAGCCTCGCTTACCGATTACTTCAGTCAAGCAACTCGCGCGTCTCCGCCCTTCGGGTCACCATCCCTGCCCGAAATCGGGTCGAAAATATTCGACCCCTGCCATCGTTCTTGTCCTGTTTAAATTGTGAATCGAAATCCGGAATAACATTTCCATATCCGATTCCCTAATTTTCATGCCTGAATAACTCAGTCGCGTGAGGCAGGCGGAGGGTGCGCGCTGGCGCGCTGTGCGCAGCACCGACCGGCGGGTAGCCCGCAGCCACGCCGACCCGGCGCTTTATAGTGGATATTTATTTGGATCCCGGCTCGGAGGCCTGGATGACAGGGTGGTGAGTAACCGGAATGACTGTAGTGGCGCCGGGGCACGCCCGAACTGTTGCTCAAGTTTCCGCCGGAGTTCGGTTCCTTTATCCTGATCCGTTTTTGTCCGGGTTTCATGTTTCGTATTCCATTTTATTAAATTATCGCCATGGAAGATGATTTGCCGAAAGAGGTTCTTTCCGAAGAACCGGATGATATTTCCGAAGAATTACCGCAGGTGGATAACGGGGATGACCTCGCCCGCATTATTCAGGCGCTTGTGTTTGCTTCTCCCGATGTGGTGACGCTTAAAAAACTCCGGGAGATTTTGGGAGATTTTCTGAACGCGCGTCTCGTGTCCGACGCTTTGATTCAAATTAACGATGAACTGAACCGGATTCAGTCGCCGTTTGAGCTTGTGGAGCATGCGGGCGGGTATCGTTTTCGTACGCGGGCGAAATATTATCCCTGGGTGCGCAAGCTGTTTCCGGAGATCAATGCGCGCCGCCTGTCCCAGGCGGCTCTCGAGACGCTTGCGGTGATTGCATACCAGCAGCCGATTACCCGGGCTTCTATCGAACTCGTTCGCGGTGTTTCCTGCGATGCGCCTATCCGGAGTTTGCTTGAGAAAAAACTGATTGCGCTCGGCGCGCGCGCCGAGACGGTGGGGAACCCTTATACTTACATTACCACAGCGGATTTTTTGAAGTATTTCGGTATTAACCGCATTCCCGAAGATTTGCCGCGCCTCCGTGAGTTTGACGATTTGATTCAGGCGGGCGCGCTCGTGCCGCAGTATTTGAGGAAAAACGTTTCGGAGAGTGAGCCTGAGGCAAATTCCGAGTCCGATCAGTTTGAACTTTCGATGGGGGAACCTTAATTTATGACTCCCTTGATGCGTCAGTATTACGACATCAAAGAAGAAAATCCGGGGTGCATTCTTTTTTTCCGCATGGGAGATTTTTTTGAGCTTTTCGATGAAGATGCTAAAACGGCGGCGCGGATTCTAGGGATTACGCTTACTTCGAGAAACAACGGCGCTTCGGGCGCGACTCCTCTTTGCGGGTTTCCGCACCATTCGGCAGACCGTTATGTGCCGAAAATGGTGGCGGCCGGCTATCGCGTGGCTATTTGCGAGCAGGTGGAAGATCCGAAACTCGCCAAAGGAATTGTGAAGCGTTCCGTGGTGGAGGTGATCAGCGCGGGGACGGCGATGGATGCGGCGAACCTGAACGCTAAAGAGCCGAATTATTTGTGCGCGATTCATCCGAAAGGGGATACGATTTATTTTGCATTTGCAGATGTGACGACCGGTTTTTTTGCGGTGTCGTCGTCTTCGGCGCAAGTGCTTGAGAGCGAGCTTTTCCGGCGGATGCCGCGAGAGATTCTGGTTGAAGAAGGTTTGGAACTTCCGCCGTTTATCCGCGATTTTGTGCAGGGAGAATCGGTTTTGGTAACGCCGCTTTCGAAAGAATTTTTTGATTATGCGCGGGCGGAAGGTCTTTTACTTTCGCATTTTGCCGTGGATTCGGCGGAGTCTCTCGGGCTCGATTACCGGATTTCCGAGGCGGAAGTCGCAGGTGCTGCGCTTCGTTACCTGACCGAACAGAAAAAGTCGGAACTGAGTCACATTACGCAATTGGAGTTTTTGGATTTAAACGATTACATGACGCTTGATCCGGCGACGCTTCGTAATTTGGAATTGATCCGCCCGTTGAACAGCGAAGATTTGTTCAGTACGCTTTATTCGGTTCTCGATTATACCGTTACGGCTATGGGCGGGCGGCTTTTGCGGGAATGGATTTCTCACCCGCTTGTTTCTTTTCCGAAAATCCGGGAACGTCAGGCGGCGGTGGCGGAACTTACCGGGCAGCAGATTGTTTTGGATGATTTGAAGGTTGCTCTCCGGGAAATTTTAGATATGGAACGCCTGATGGGGCGTATCGGCAGCGGGCGCGCGAATGCGCGCGATCTGATCGGGATGGGGCGTTCTCTCGTGAAAGCGGCCGGCGTTTCACTGGCGCTTTCGGAGCTTTCTTCTCCCGTTTTTCAAAGATTGCGGGATACGCTTTCTTCGATGGACGGGCGCGGGGAAGAAATTCTCGCTTACTTGAAACCCGATGCGCCGCTCACGATCCGCGAGGGCGGTATGATTTGCGAAGGCGCCGATGCGGAACTGGACCGGATGAACGCCGATATTCGGGATCGCCGCGAGTGGATGAGTTCTCTCGAAGGCCGCGAACGCGAACGCCTCGGTATTAACTCTCTCCGGGTGAGTTACAATAAGGTGTTCGGTTATTACATTGAAGTTTCCAAAACGCATTCGGAAAAAATCCCGCCGGAATATATCCGCAAGCAAACCACGGTGAACGCCGAGCGTTATATTACGCCGGAAATGAAAGAATGCGAGACCGTGATTTCTTCGGCGGAATTTAAGATCAACGCTCTTGAATACAAAATTTTCTCGAACCTCCGCGACCGCGTGAATTCGTGGCGGGCGGAACTGCAGCGGATCGCGGAAGCCGTTGCCGAAACCGATTCTTTTTACAGCCTTTCCAAAGCGGCGCGCAAGCGGGGTTATGTCCGGCCTGAGATTCTCGAGACACCGGGTATTTCGATTCAAGGCGGGTTCCATCCGGTGATTGCCGCGGTGAATCCGGAACTTTCTTTTGTGCCGAATGATACGGAATTACAGATAAACGAAGATAGAATGATGCTCATTACGGGGCCGAACATGGCGGGTAAATCCACTTACCTCCGGCAGACGGGGCTCATTGTTTTGATGGCGCAGGTGGGTTCTTTTGTGCCCGCGGCGTCGGCAAAAATCGGGATTGTGGACCGGATCTTCACCCGCGTCGGCGCTTCCGACCGCTTGTCCCGCGGGCTTTCGACCTTCATGGTGGAGATGATTGAAACCGCAAACATTTTGCGGAATGCTTCTCCGAAAAGTCTTGTGCTTCTCGATGAAATCGGACGCGGTACGAGTACTTTCGACGGGCTTTCCATTGCCTGGGCGATTGTGGAAGCGCTTCACGGCGACTCAAACCGCCAGGCGTTTACGCTTTTTGCAACGCATTATCACGAGCTCACGGCGCTTATCGATACGCTCTCTCACGCAGGGAACTATCAAGTATCCGTAAAAGAAGACGGCGACCGGTTGATATTCCTGCATAAGATTATCAAAGGCGCCTGCGATTCGAGTTACGGTATTCATGTGGCGGAAATGGCCGGGCTCCCTGCCGATGTGGTGCGCCGCGCCCGGCGTATTCTGCACCGCCTTGAGAAGCAGCAGATTGACCCGAGCGATGGGCAGGCGGCCAAGAAGCTGAAAGAGAAACCGCAGATGGATGTTTTTTCGCCGCCCGATGAAAATACTCAGCTTTTAATGAATGAGATCCGGCGCATCAAGCCCGAAGAAATGACGCCTCTTGCCGCCCTTCAGTTTCTTACGGAATTGAAAGAGCATTATGCCAAATGATTGATTTCGCTTTTTTGAAAAGTAAAATCAAAGAGCAGTGGCGTTTAAGCGCGCATTCCGTTCACGGTGAGGATCACTGGCATCAGGTAATGCGTAACGGACTTTTCCTCTCTAAAAAAACAGGCGCCGATGAAACGGTTGTGAAACTTTTCGCTTTGTTTCACGATTCCTGCCGCTTGGACGATCTTTATGACGGCGAACACGGCAGCCGTAGCGCAGATCTTGCCGAAAAATGGCGCGGCGTGTATTACGAACTTGACGACGGGCGTTTTCGAAAACTTTATCACGCTTGCCGTTACCATACCCACGAACATTCCGCAGGGGATGCAACCATCGACACTTGTTACGATGCCGACCGGCTCGATTTGGGGCGCGTGGGTTTTATTTTGGATCCGGAGCGGTTTGCGACCCCTTACGGCAAAAAACTCGCCGTACTTTCGCATCAGGTATCCCCGGATCAGGTGAGAGATTTTCTATTAGAATATTTTCGGGAAAAAGATTTTTAATTTTTTTTCGTGGAAATAGAAAAAAACGAGAGCGTTCCCAAAAAAGAAACTTTATTCGGATTTGATTTTCAAGTGCCGCGCTGGATTCTTTTTTTGGAAAGAAAGTGGGGGCGGTTTTCGATTCCCTATGCCGGAATGCTGTTGGTTCTTTTTCAAATTATTGGGTTTATCATTGCCAAAGTGCATCCGGAGTGGCTTCGGCGCTTTACTTTAGACCCGGATGCGGTGCTCCACGGTGAGTTTTACCGGTTGTTTTCCTTTCTTTTTATTCCCGTAATGGATAACTTTCTCATGCTTTTTGTGACGTGGTTCTTTTATTACACGCTTTTTCTTCTCCGCAGGGAGTGGGGCGATTTTAAGCTCTCGCTTTACTTTGTTATTTCGTGGGCCGGGACCATCGCCGGCGCGTTTCTTTTTCATGAAGTCATCAGCAGTTTTATCCTTATTGAAATGACATTCTTTTTTGCCGTGGGTACCTTGAAGCCGCGTTACCGGTTTGACTTCTTTTTTATATTACCGATTAGAATGAAATGGATCGCTTTGATTTCAATGCTTTTGTTGCTCGTACAGCTTTTGTTTTTCAGTGCGTGGTCCATGACGCTTTGTTTGTTTCTTTCCTGTATGAATTATTTTTTGTTTTTCATTCCCGGATTCTACCGTTCCATTCGTTTGCGCACTCATTAAATTAAGGATGGGTTATGGTTATTGAAATTTTATATTCGTTTTTTCCCATCATCGCTATACTTCCTTTGATGTTTTTGCTCCTCTCCTATGGCGAGGAAAAGAAAAGCGAACTTTCCTTTTACGGTTTTATAGCCGTATCCGTTCTTTATTTTTTCTGGGAAGGGTTCGGTCCTATTTTACTCAAAGCTTTTGCCGATGATTCCCTTTGGATTCGTATCGGCGATGCGTTCTTCCTTTTCGGCTTTTTATCTTGGGCCTATAAAATGGAGAATAAGGATTCGAAGACTTTTCTTTGGTCGGCGTTTCCGATGTTTCTGCTTTCTTCGGCTTTTCAGATTTATTTTCTCAAGCGATCGGAACCGATTTTCTTTGGCAGTATCTTGAGTGCGGTGTTTCTCGGAGTTTATTACGACCGGCTGTATGTGCGGTATTCCTACTACCCTCAGGTCCGCACGAGACTAGCCTTTTTCGCCTGGATTCTGGCGGTGCTTTTGGTGCTCCCCGTATTTCGTTTTATTTTTCTTTTTCAAATTACTTACAGTTTTTACCGTTATCACCGGTCGGTTATTATCGCCAAAAACAACCGGATCAAGCAATACGATCTTGAACATGCTAAAAATCATGAAATCATTGAAAATATGATGGTGGCTCTCCATGATTTTTCCGATTTGAAAATTGCTGTCGGCCGTTTTTTGAAAAGTTTGTGCGAAGGTATTGAAGCAAAATCGGCGGCGCTTTATATTTGGGATGAAAAAAGCAAGAGCTACCGCTGTATTGAGACTTACGGTTATTTTTTCCCGCTGTTGTCCGGAGCCGAGCAGAATTTTGTGCATAAGGAATCTTTGCATGAAATCGCGCTGTCACAGAAGATTTCGGAGCCGGATAATTTGATTTGGGAATGCGGTGCAAGCCGTCAGGGGGTTTTTATCCCTTATGCCGCGCAGGATGAGCGCGTTTCTTCTCTCGGAGGCCGGGCTTCGAATATTAAAACGCTTTTACTGGAGCCGCTGGTTTTCGGTAAAGAGTTACTCGGCGTGGTGGTATTGGAAAATAAACTCCAGGAACGTTATTTTTCGCAGACCGATGTTTATTTGCTGAGGAACTCTTCTCACTATTGTTCCATTATTATCGAAGCCAACCGTTCCGCCGCCGAAAAGGAACATCAGGTGATGGCGCAAATGGAACTTCAGCTCGCGTACAAAATACAGTCCGGGTTATTGCCGGCGCAAATTCCGGAATTTCCGGGCTTGGAACTTTCGGCATCCATGTCTCCGGCAAAAGATGTGGGCGGAGATTACTACGATTTCATTCCTCTCGGCAAGGAGCAGCTCGGAATTGTGATCGGCGATGTTTCCGGAAGCGGCGTACCGGCGGGAATGGTAATGGTTTACCTCCAGGCGTTGCTGCACGCCGAATGCCTCCATTATGTGGATTCTTACCGTACGCTCGTGAACATCAATCCTCAGTTGTCGGCGCGAATTTCCCGTGAAGCGATGTTTGTGACACTTCTCTTTTTCGAGTGGAATGCGGAACGCCGCGAACTCAGTTACACGAGTTGCGGGCATGAACATATTTTGCATTATAAAGCAAACGAGAACCGTTTGGATGTGATTCGCAGCGGCGGTATTGCGCTTGCGATTGTGGAAGATAATTCAAGTTTGATCCGCAGAGAAATCCTTTCCGTTTCTCCGGGCGATACCGTTCTTTTATATACGGACGGCGTGACGGAAGCGCAGAATATCAATAATGAAATGTTCGGGCTTGAAAGGCTTAAAAGTTTCCTGAATCAGCATCAGGGAAATTCGGCTAAAGTGATTCACGACGAACTTCTGGAAAAGTTGCAGACGTTCCGCGCCGGCGCGCTTCAAACGGATGACATCACTGTTGTGGTGATGCGGTTTTAGGTTTAAGTTCGAAAGTTTTTTTTGTTCCCGGTTTTTGAAAACGGATAGGGATGGTGACCCGTACCAATTTGTTCTTTTTACTTGGAAACTTTGGGACAAAGCGGCGATGAACCTGTCATGACAAGGGCATAGCCCGTAGCCATCCGGACCCTGCCGCTCCGTTGCACTTGGCTGGTTAGCCTTAGTGCAATACAGCCCGTCCGCCTTACGGCGGACCCGCCAAGAAAAAGGCGACCTGCGGCCGCCTGGAGTTTATTAAAATAACGGGGATCGTTTGCGTTCTTTCGTTTTGCCGGATATTTTCTTGGCTAATACTTTAGCGTAGCTGTCGGATTCATCTTCTTCATCGGAAAAAAAATCCATGGGGAATCCTTTATTTACCATACATTCCAATACACTTTCTTCTCGTTTTTCATTAATGGAATTCATTATATCCCCATATTCTTGATTTGTTTCGGCGGCCGTTTTACAAGCGGCTGTTCGATCGGCAACAGTCGTCATCTCATTAAAAGTACAGGATTTACCGTTATATTTGTAGGTGAAGGCTTGATTTTTGAGATCAAGTGTCACTGTTATCTTTTTGTTATTTTTGGTTATTGACGCTGTATTGCAATCCACGATATTGGGTTTCCAACCATTATTCTCATTGATATTTATGTTTCCATCATCAAGTAGACAAATATTTTGGGTAACGGTTAATGTGTTTTGTGTAAAAACCGCTTTGATTGTTTCCCAACCATAATTACAATACATATAATACTCGCCATCGTACTCATCGTATTCCAGTTTACAATCGATATCTTTATTTTTGGATCTTGTCCAGGAACCTGTGAGAGACTCGGAACTGCCGTTAAAATGAAGAAGGGTGGAATCGTATTTATCCCATAACAGAGATAAAACGCCGTTGCTGATAGAATAAGGGGTAGAAGTCGAATATGTTTCAAGTTCTTCGGTGAGTTCTCCCGTTTTTTCATCACAGCGATAATAAATATCTTCTTCAATGCGAACAAAGGACGAATCGGTTATATTCTGTATCTTATAAGTATCCATTATATTTATGGAGCCGGTAAGTTTGTAATCGGGTGCGCTGATACATTTACCGTCCGTATAGGTAAAGCCGTCCTGGCATTCGTTATTTTCATTGGGTTCCGCCACGCATTGCGCTTCGGTGAGTTCCGAACCTGCCGGGCAAGTCATAGCGGCTCCCGGGTTGCTTCCGGAATTGGAACAGGCGGAAAGAAGTGCTGCCGTGAAACCGGCAGTCAGTAAAGCAGATAATTTATAGGTCATATGATGTCTCCTCTTAAAGTGCCATTTTGTAAATCGCGAGTACGTCTTGCCAGCCGAGGCGTTTCATGCCGCCGAGTTTGTGTTCGTTTCCGGAAATCTCGCCGGTGGCTTTTTTTGCCATCAGTTCCAGCTGATCGTTTCCGATAAAGAGTTCGCCGAGAGTTTGCGGTAACCCGAGTTTGCGGTAGAATTCGCTTAAAAGGCGAATGCCTTCCGTCACGATATATTCCGGATCGCGGAAACTGGCATTTACGCCCATCACGTTTACGGCAAACTGAACAAACATATTCATGTTTTCTTTATAGACGTATTTCATCCATGCCGGAGTTAAAACAGCGAGTCCGGCGCCGTGGGCAACGTCGTAAAGCGCGCTTAATTCGTGTTCCATGCCGTGGCAAGCCCAGTCCTGAGCGCGCCCGAGCCCAAGCATATCGTTGTGAGCGACGTTTCCGGAGAACCCGACTTCACACCAGGCATCATAATTCGCGGGGTCGTTCATGAGAATCAGCGCGTTCCGCATAATGGTGCGGAGAGTCGCTTCGCATAAAGCGTCGGTCAAGTCGGTGTGGAGTGTGCGGGTAAAGTATCTCTCGAAAATATGGCTCATCATATCGGAGACACCGTTTGCGATCTGATTTTTCGGGAGGCTGAAGAAAAGTTCGGGATTGATCACGCTGAGGAGCGGTCGGGTAATATTATTGGTATAACCTTTTTTCAGCTTTACTTCGTCGTTGCTGATCACCGAGGAAGGACTCGATTCGCTGCCCGCCGCCGGGATTGTCAAAATGGTGGCGACCGGAATATTTTTGGAAACGGGAAGATGCTTGGCGTAAATATCCCAGACATCGCCTTCGTAAAAAATGCCCATGGAAATCGCTTTGGCTGAATCAATCACGCTGCCGCCGCCCACGGCAAGAATCAGATCCACCTTATTTTCTTTGCAAAGTTGAATTCCTTCGCGCACGAGCGTCACGCGCGGGTTCGGCACCACGCCGTCGAGTTCTACAAAATCAACGCCGGCATTGCGGAGAGAAGCGACTACCTGATCGAAAACACCGCTTTTCTTGACGCTTTGTCCGCCGTAATGAAGCAATACTTTTTTGGCGTGAGGCTTCAGCAAATTACCGATTTCCAGGTGTGTATTTTTCCCAAAAATGATGCGGGTCGGGTTATAAAAGTCAAAATTTTCCATAATGAATCCTTTGGTTGGCGTATCATAAAATTTATAAAGAAAATCGGAATCGGAACGAACCCTCCGCCGTTTTCCGATTGCAAACGATAGAATTTTGGCGTGCCCCGGCGCGTCCGTGCATCGTTTGTATGAAAACCGCCGCGCCGGGGCGGCGTGTCTCCGGGCTACCCTCCGGTCGGTGCTGCGCACTGCGCGCTTCGCGCGCACCCTCCGCCTGCCTCACGCAATGTTCGCACGGTTCCAACGCTTCGGGACAAATTGGAGCGGC
>JAISUZ010000075.1 GCA_031271785.1 Fibrobacter sp.
TCTCCGGGCTACCCTCCGGTCGGTGCTGCGCACTGCGCGCTTCGCGCGCACCCTCCGCCTGCCTCACGCAATGTTCGCACGGTTCCAACGCTTCGGGGCAAACCGGAGCGGCTTCCAGCCTAAAAATTAGCCCGCGGTCATCGTTCCTCCCTGGATCGCCACACGCGTCCCGCGTTCGCGATGACATTACATGCCCTTGAGGGGGTAGCGCAAAAACCGCCGGGCGCCCCGGCGACGGGCGGAAGCCGGATCGTAGAGTGAAGTACTTGGGCGCGCGATCAGCGGGGTTGAAGCGAGGGGGATACTTCCCCCTGCCGAATTTTCCATAGATTTAAAACAAAAAACTCCGGCCAAAGACCGGAGTTTTTTCGCTGCCTCACCTGGACTCGAACCAGGGACAATTCGGTTAACAGCCGAACGCTCTACCAACTGAGCTATGAGGCAATATCGTGGGGCATAATATAGAAAGCTATGACTGATTGTCAAGGGTTTTGCCCGATATTTTGGCGGATTTTTGCCTTTTCCCGGGCGGTTTCGCCGATAATATTGATGCCTTTCCAACGGACGAGTTTGATTTTTTTGCCGTTTTCGTCGCGGATGTTCAGTCCGTCCGCATTCAGATTTTGGAGAAACGCGTTTATCTGAGTTGTGAGCGAATCCAGTTTGCGGATCGCCTGATCGGTTTCAAGAATATCGCGGATCGCCGGATTTTTTTCAATATCGTCAATGAGCTGTGCGCCCGTTGTGATTTTTGCCGAGAACGATGCTAAAACTTCATTACCCTGTTTGATTTTTTCAAGCGCGCTTTGCGTTAAACCAAAAACGGAAGTATCCGCAATGTCTGCGATTTCGTTCACGAGGATCGAAGTATTTCCGAGTTCTTCGATAAGCGCGTTAATGGGGATTTTACTTTTGACGATAAAAGTTTCCAGAGTGTTAAAGATGCCTTCGATTTCCGATATTTTTTCGTTGAACACCTTGGGGAATGAGGGGTGCGTGGAATCGCCTTCGCAAAGAAGCAGAACCACTTCGCGGATGGTTTCGACTTGTTGAACGAGGTCGTCGATAAACCGCAGGGCTTCGGTCACGCCGGGTTCAAAATAACCTTCGAAAATATAACCCGGCGCCGGAATTTTCCCGGTATCGGAAGGAATAATTTCAAGATTGCGCTGCCCCATCAGGGCGAAATTCTTGTTGTAAAACCGGCTGCCTTCGCGGATCACGCGCGGTTCGTAAAATTGTACTTCGAGGAGCGCCTTTTGACCGGTCCAGGTGACGTTTCCGACTTGCCCGACTTGGTACCCGCGGATGGTGACGGGGTCTTCGGGTTGGAGACTTCCGAGTTCATCGAATGCAATAAAAATTGTGGTGACGGATTTCCGGTGAGCTTTCCACATTCCGAAAGAAACCGCGCCGAGAATCACTATAATGGCGATGAAAGAAATGTAACCGATGGTTCTATCCGAAAGCTTTGCCATGCCGCCTAATATAGCTATATTTCGCGTAAGATTTTTTCAAAGGATGTTTCATGAAGAAAGCAGAATCTAAAAAGAAAAAGATTGTCCTTGCTTACAGCGGCGGACTTGATACTTCCATCATCATTCCCTGGCTCAAAGAAAATTATGATTACGAGGTGATTGCCTTTGCCGCGGACTTGGGGCAGGGCGATTGCGATGCCAAGGCGCTTACAAAAAAAGCGCTCGCCACCGGAGCCTCCAAGTGTTATGTGCTCGACCTCCGCAAAGAATTTCTGGAAGACTATGTTTGGCCTACGGTGCGTGCCGGAGCGAAATACGAAGGAACGTATCTTTTAGGGACCTCTTTCGCGCGCCCGCTGATTGCAAAGTATCAAGTGCTCATCGCTCAGAAAGAAGGCGCTGTAGCGGTTTCTCACGGCGCTACCGGCAAGGGGAACGATCAGGTTCGCTTTGAACTCACTTACGCCGCGCTCGACCCGAGCCTCACGGTAATTGCTCCGTGGAAAGATTCCAAGTGGAACATTCATAGCCGCGAAGATGCGATTGACTATGCGACGGCTCGCAAGATTCCGCTCGCGGGCATCAGCAAAAAGAAAATTTATTCGGAAGACGGCAACTTGTGGCATCTCTCTCACGAGGGCGGCATTTTGGAACAGCCGGAACTCGAACACAAATATGACATGCTGAAACTCACGAACACGTTTGAGAAAGCGCCGAACAAACCGGCTTATGTCACGATCGGTTTTGAAAAAGGAAATCCGGTCAGCATCGACGGCAAGAAAATGGATTCTGTGGCGCTCCTCGAATACTTGAATAAGATCGGCGGCGAAAACGCTTGCGGTCTTTTGGATATTGTGGAAAACCGGTTGGTGGGGCTCAAGAGCCGCGGTGTTTATGAAACTCCGGGCGGATCGCTCCTTTACAAAGCGCACGAATGCCTGGAACAGCTTGTTTTGGACAAAGACACTTTGTTTGAAAAACAAAAAATGGCCATGACTTACGCGAACCTCGTTTACAACGGACAATGGTTCACTCCGGTGCGCCAGGCTCTCGATGCGTTTGTCACGGAAACACAAAAAGTCGTTACCGGCAGCGTCACGCTCAAACTCTATAAGGGGAACATTATCCCGGCAGGCATCAAAAGCCCTTACAGCCTTTACGATATGGAACTCGGCGGCTTCTCCGATGTCGAAATGTACGATCAAAAAGACGCAACCGGTTTTATCCGCTGCTTCGGACTCCCCATGAAAACGCGCGCGATTCTCCTCGGGAAAAAGAGCAACGTGGATTTCGGAAAAGTTCAAAAATTCTAAACGGAATTGCAAACGAAAAACTCCGGTCATTGGCCGGAGTTTTTTTGTTAGAGGCAAAGGCGTGTCCGGCTCGCGCCGCTTGCCGGCCGGGCTCTATTTTCGGGGGGCGCCCGCCTCGCGCGTGTCTCACACAAAGTTCAACATTTTCAGAGAACCGAAAACAAATCTTTTCGCGCGAGAGCCCCCTTCGAAAACGGAGCCGCGCGGAATATTCTCGAAATCACTAATGAAAGTAAGAGGTAGGGAATGGATGATTCGGGAACTTGAAAGCCCTGTTTTCCATTCCCTAAACCCCATGCCCGATGAACGAAGATTCCGCGCGTCTCCGCCCTTCGGGTCACGATCCCTACCCGGTTTTTATTGCGGATTGCAATTCGCGTCTTTTCCCGGAGTACCGTAAAGGAGTGTTTCTCCCAGATAAAACGGTTCGTTGCCGTAACACCAGCGGCTTCCGTCGTGTTTATCCGGCCAATAGGAAAGCGGGAGCTGCGTGCTTTTCCCGGCGGCAACAGGGATCGCGGTGCCGAGACTGTCGGATTTGCTGCCGTAAGCGATGGAATCAATCACTGCTTTCTCGCAATGAAATACAAGCGTTTGCCCGCTTCCGGTTAAAGTGAATTTGCCGGTACGGATATTTGCCGCATTCACGCTATCGCCTCCGATCACAAAAAACGAAGTCGGCAACACCTGCGTTCCCGCGGGAATTTTGTTTCCGGTGGTTGTACCGGAGCCGCTTCCGATAATGCAATCATTCAGTAAAAGCGTATCTAAGGAACCGTTGTAAACTTCGATATACTTAAACTCATCGCCGTTTGTTTTCGGGTTTGCCATGATCTCGGTAATAATCAAATCTCCGGAAACCGGATGGCGTTGGGTGCTTCCGGGGAATTGAAGCGGCGCTGTAACCCGGTAAAAATCAACCGCATCTATTTTCACCGACAGCGAAACCGCTCCGTAAAGAGAGGGGATTTCCCATTGCGGCACCGGATTTTCCGGGTCGAGCAGGAATGTTTCTTCCAGCGCATAAAGAAGATCTTCTTTTGTGTTATAAAGTTTCATTTCAATGCGGTATGTTTGGTTCAGCGCGAGTATTCCGCTTGTGAAATAGGCGTACGCATTTTCTTTTTGAAGCGAAAGAATGGTATCTGTGTTCTCTCCCTGAATACGGAGGGTGCCGCTCTCAATACCGAGCGGGTTGGTAAGCCCGAGAGGAATCTCGAAATGGAAAAAACCCACGAGGGCGCGGAGCGCGAGAGTCATGTGGTGCGATTTTCCGGATTCCACCTCAAATTCGACAAATCCCTCCTGAACGAGTTCGCCTTTTAACGCGTAAAGTTTCCCGTGGAAAACCCAATTCGGGTGGGGCAAAAGCTCAAGCTGAACCGGTATTTCCGGGTTTCTTACGGAAATATGAATGGTATCGGCGCCGGAGCCTGTGATCACCAGGCTGTCGAAAACATCGGCTCCGGCGGTTTGAAGCTTCAGCGTAACGGCTGACTTTTCGAAAGTCTCGTAGGGGGCGCCCCCTTTTTTTCCCGAATCTCCGCAAGAAATCACGAAAAGAACGAGAAGAATCAAAAATGACGAACAAGATATCTTATTTTTAAGAATGAGAGTTTTCATAGGATCTCCTTGTGTTAAATGAAACCTCTCTTACATAAACGAACGAAAAGCACTTTTTGTTCTCAAAAAAATGAATTTTTTTTCAGGCGGTACTTTATGAAAAAATTGCACCTTTCACAGACCAATAAAAAAATCGCCGGCGTTTGCGGCGGTCTTGGAGAATATTTCAAGATTGACCCGACGGTTCTCCGCATTCTTTGGGTCGTTTTTACCCTGCTTGGCGGCGCCGGTATTATCGCTTATTTGATTTTCTGGTTCTTTATGCCCTCGACTTAGGTCTTGCGGTCATTTACCGAAATGTTTAGATTTTGAAATGGATTTTGTGCCGGATCGAACTTGACTGATGCGCCGAATTCATCAAAACATGGACGTTGAGCGTCAAGACCTGGGGTACCAGCGGTTCCGGAAGCGCGGTTCGTCCAGAATTTTGGACCACAGAAACCCTTGGCGGAATCCTTCCCGGTTGAATTGAATTTCATTGAGTACGGAGCGCGCCTGTTCCGGCGTATTTGGCATGGGTGTGTTTTTTGAGGTAAAGTCTTTTTCGGTTTTTTGTGTTTTTTTCTGCAGTTTTATTTCCGAAACGCCTTCGTTCATGGGCTCCATAAAAGTCGGCGGGGCCAAAGTTTTTTTCACCTCGGCTGCGGGCTTGGCCGATTCCGCCGGTTTCACCTGACTTACCGGTTTTTTTACCTCTGTCTGTAAAGTTTTTACTTCTTTCGGCGTTTCTTTTTTCGTCATCGCCGGCGGGGCTTTTTCAACTACCGGAGGTTGTACTTCGGCTTCTTGTTCCCTTTTCATTTGGGCTTCTTCAAATTTCCGAAGCAGTTCCTCAAGCGGGCTTACCGGGCGTGTTGTTTTCTCGGAAACATCGCGCTCCGGATTTTCAAGCTCTCCCCGGGCGTGTTTTTTCTTTTGCTTTTGCCAGGCAATAAAAATATTCACGCCCGCAATCAGGGCCACGAAAAGGAGCGTTTCCATTTTAAACTCCGGGGAGAAAATTCACTTAGAGTGAACTTTCTCCCTTATGAGAAGAATCCGCCGGATTTTGCAACTGAGAACGCATTTGCGTATCCGCTTTGATGTTTTGCATGTTGTAATAATCCATGACACCCAAGTTGCCGTTCCGGAGCGCTTCCGCTGTCGCAAGCGGAACCTGTGCGTCCGCTTCTACGAGTTTGGCGCGCATTTCCATCACCTTCACCTTCATTTCCTGTTCGGCGGCAAAAGCCATCGCGCGCCGCTCTTCCGCTTTAGCCTGCGCAATTTTCTTATCGGCTTCCGCGCGGTCGGTTTCGAGAATCGCCCCGATATTTTGCCCGACGTCCACATCGGCAATATCGATGGAAATAATCTCAAACGCGGTACCGGCATCGAGCCCCGAAGCGAGCACTTTTTTAGAAATCATATTCGGGTTTTCAAGCACGTCTTTATGCGAAGCCGCGCTGCCGATCGAAGAAACAATACCTTCGCCTACGCGGGCAAGCACCGTATCTTCTCCCGCGCCGCCCACGAGCTTTTGAATATTGGCGCGCACCGTCACGCGGGTCAGCGCATGAAGCTGAATTCCATCGAGCGCTACGGCGCTTACTTTCGGCGTTTGAATCACTTTGGGCTGCACCGACATTTGAACCGCTTCGAGCACGTTACGCCCGGCAAGGTCAATGGCCGCCGCTTCTTTAAAGTCAAGTTTAATGTTTGCCTTATTCGCTGCAATCAACGCTTGTACCACGCGTACCACGTCGCCGCCCGACATGTAATGCGCTTCCAAAAGATTGGTGTCCACCGGCATTCCCGTTTTGCAGCTTGAAATCCGCGCGTCGATAATCGTGTGCGGCGGAATATTCCGGAGGCGCATTCCGATAATCTGGAACATGCTGACGCCTGCCTGAGAGAAGATGGCGCGCAGCCAAAGTTTGAAAAAATTGGCAATAAACAAAAGCAATACAAGCACGATAATGGCAAGTACTGCAATCCCGAGAATGATCAAATTGTTATTCATAAAATTTATAACCGCGTTAAATGTTTAAGTGAAAATTAAAAATTTTTCGAGCGCGAGACAATTCGTTTTTGAATAACTGCCTCAAGCGGATTTTCCGGAGAGAGATCCGGAGCCATCGCTTCTTCTATTTCCAGCCGGACTCCCGCTTTCTTTGCGGCAATGAGAGAATCCGCGAGGAGAAGCACATTGCCGCCGGACAAATGATGCGTTTCCGGTTTCGCCCGCTCTATGGTGATCCCTTCACGCTTTGTTTTCTCGTGCGCCTCAATAATAGTACGAACCGGAACTCCCCGTAAGGTCATTTCGATTTTTTGAAAAAACGAAATCATAAATTTATTCCGGTTTCGGGATAAATTTAAATGCGCCGCCTTTTTTCGGAAGTATTCGGGCACGGCTTTTCGGCAGTGCTTTCGAGAACTCTCTTTCCGTGGTTCCGTAGCCGGCTGTTCTCCGGTAGGTTCCTTCGGCGGCGAGCTCCACCGCTTTTTCGAGAGCCGCTTCCGGGTCGTTGATTTTAAAATCCGGAACAAAGCCGTAACGGTGATAACTTTCCCCGTGCTTGTCAAAAACAGCGATGGAAGTAATACCGGCAACGCCGCCGGCTTCCGTCATCAGGTAACTTTGTCCCACTCCTTTTCCGTAGCTTAAATTCCCGACGATCGGCGTTTCGAGATTTTCAACGAGGGCGCTCATGAGAATCTCACTGCAGCTCGCCGAACCTTCATCGGCAAGCAAAACATAATAACGGTTTGCGGTACCGGAGTGCTTGCTGCGGTAAACGGTGGTATCCGTAATGCGGGCAGTCAGATTCCTGTTCGCTTCATAAGAAACCAATTGGATCAGTATTTTACCTTGCGGTATTAATTGGGAAGCCATATCAACGCATTGGTCGATGCTTCCTCCCGGATTCCCGCGCAAGTCAATGACGATTGAGTTCGCATCGTCTGTTTTTTCGAGCGCTTCCGAAAATTCTCCCGCCGTACCGTCTGTGTGCGAGGTGGTTTCCGTAAATTCCGTAACGCGAATCACGGGAATGTTCTCCACCCAAGTGAGGTAAACCGTGGGCAAATTAAATACCGCCGAAGTCACTTGATAGGTTTGGGGTTCGCCGCCGCGGGAAACCGAAATGCGAAACCGGCTGCCCGCCGTGCTTTCCGAAAATAAAGCGGTTTCGTAAGCTTGATAATCTTCGATCGTCTCTCCGTTGATGGTTGTAATACTGTCGCCTTCCCGGATCCCGGCCCGGTAAGCGGGCGCGTTTTCATAAGCGAGCGCGACGATCAAAGAAGAATTCACTTCCATTCCGAGCGACGCTTCTTCCGGAGAAAAAAGGAGTTGCGATAAAATCGCATCGGCAAAAGTGGGGTCGAAATAATTTGTGAACTCATCGGAAAGCGATTCGTACATATAGTAAACATCGCCGTAAGGATGGCTCGCGTATGGTTCGGTCGCTTCACTTTGTTCGTGGTACGATGAGGCTGATTTTAGTTCTTTATCGGCGTTTAGGTAAAAGTATTTCAGCAAAAGATGGTTAAAGGCGAGTTCTTCGGAAACGCCGTCTTGCGGGGCAGTAGTCTTGTGACTGGATGATACCGTTTGCTGACACGCATTCAGCAGCAGCAAAAAAATAAAAACTAAAAAGATACGCATTCGTTTTCTCCTTCTTCCAGCGCGCCGTAAAGTATTCTCCGGGGCGGCATTAAAATATCTCGCAGGGAAACATACTCTTTTTTTGTCAATAAAGCACCAGCGGGAGTTCCGGCGGCATTCAAAATACAGTTTAGAGAGGCATTTTCACAGAAAATATCGGGAGGAATCCCCTGTTGATGATAATTTACCCCGTTCGGAGTAAGGAATTGCGTGCCGGTAATGACAGCGTCGCCGCCTGCCGGCGTTTTCCAAACGCTTTGCCCGATTCCTTTTCCGTAAGTGGTTTCTCCGATGAGCGGAATCGATGTGTTTTCCGCAATGGCTGTGGCGAAAATTTCTCCGCAAGAAGCGGTGTAGCGATTGATCGCCAAAACGAAATTTCCGTTTTCTCCGATACCGCCCGCAGAGGCGTTTACGACAGTTTTCTTAATTTGTTTTTTACCATCCGGAGTCATTTGATTGGTAAAACGAATGGATAAAATACCGCGTTCCACCAGTAAATCCGCCGCATTCACGCACTGGCTGATGTGTCCGCCCGGGTTATTCCGGATATCGATCACTTTCAATACATTCGGGTCGGCTTCTTCCAAAATTTTTTGGAATTCTCCGAGCGTTCCTTTCTCATGGTCGGAGGTGGTCAGCGTAAACTCGCGGATCGTGATGATTACTGCCTGAGGCAGCGTATCGACAAAAACAGTAGGTGCGTAAACCGTTTCTTTCACGAGAGAAAATGTTTGTGTTCCTTCTTCGTTTTCTACCGTAAGAGTAATTTCTTTATTGGCTTTCATGACTTTCAAGTAAGCGTTGTAAGCATCGTCTCCCGAAAGTTCCGTTCCGTTCACGGAAACGAGCCGGGAATAACGCGGCACGCCGGCGCGCCCTGCCGGTGCGTCCGGATAAATACGGTATAAAAAGAGCGGGTATTTTGCTTCTGCATTGAGATAAATTTCCACTCCGATATCGCCGGGAATGATGCTTGTGTTCATGCCCTGTTCTGCATCCGGAGCCTTTGCCGGCGGAATGTAGCGCGTATAAGGGTCGGAAAGGGCGGCGTATAATGCCTGTATCGAATCGGCGGTGAAAGCCTGCGGCAGGTCTTCGGGGTATAAATAAAGGCGCGATAAAATCCATTCGTTATAACCGCGCTCATCGAGCGCGGGAGTTTCTTTCACGGGGTTTTCCAAAAAACAAGCCGAAAGAAATAAGGCGAAAAACCAAAGGCTTTTAGACTTCAATCCGGAGTCCTTTGCGTTTCGGAATTGTTCCGGTAATCGGATTTTCGGTAGCCGAAAATAATTCGAGGTTGGGGCACTCCAAAATGAATTCGGGAAATTCGTCCAATTGATTTTCATCGACCACGAGTTCGCGCAGCTGCTGCAAATACCCTATGGATTTGGGGAGCGCGGTTAAGCGGTTTCCGGAGACAATGAAATACGATAAAGCGTCGATATCGCCGATGGTTTCCGGCAGGGAAACGAGATGGTTGTTATCGAGATAAAGTTTTCGGAGCGACTTCATTTTTCCAATAGACTTCGGGAGCGTGCAAAGCATGTTATCGTGCAAGCTGAGTTTTTCAAGGAGCGTCCACTCGCCGATACTTTCGGGTAGCTCCATAAGCTGGTTCCGCGCAATGTTTACGCTTTTCAGATTTTTCAAAAGTCCGATGTTTTTCGGAAGTTCGGAGAGCGCGTTATAACCGAGATATAATTTTTCAAGCCGGGTCAATTCCGTAACGGAATCCGGCAGCACCATCAAATTGTTTTCACTAACGGAAAGGCTTTTCAGATTTTTCAGTTTTCCGATTTCGTCCGGAATTTCAACGAGCAGATTTTCATCGAGGGAAAGTTTTTCCAAAAAATCAAGCTCAAAAAGTTCCGGGGGCAAAATACGGAGACGCATATCCGAAAGATTCAGAGTCGGCGTTTTTTCCGCTTGGGCTTTGGCAATTTTCTCTAAAATGTTCATAAAAACAAGCTCCTGTTACTCCCCAAGTTTAGCATTTTTATCCGGAAAAACCCGCCCGGAAATTCAAAAACCAAAGTCCAACTTGCAGTGCTTTTTTGTGCAGTTGTTTTGAGGGGTTTTCGTGAAAAAAATAAAAATATATTCACATGACACCTTTTTTTGCCCAATATTTCGTTTTTTATGGTATTTTTGTTTACATATAATATATATCTTAAAAAATTTATATTATGTGGTACTAAATTCTATCACTTTGAGGAACTATGGAACTGACCAAAGCGCAGGAACGCAGGCTTTCTTTTGTGGCGAGCTTGCTCAGCTTGAACCCCAACGACCCGACAGATCGCGTTAAAGCGTTGAGACACTTAAACTTAGATGAAGATGGTTGCTTTCATGGTTTCCAGTATTCCCAGGGGTTTTTAGAATTTTTCATTTTTTTGGATGAATCCACGCCGCTCGAAAAAGTTGTTAAGGGTCTCGCGCAGGATTTAAAACGCTTACAGATTGCCGTGTTCCGCACGAGCGATTCGGATAACCCGTTTTTCATGTCTATCCGCGAAGAAGCCGACCCGTGGGCGGTTTTAAGCGAAGATGACGAAGTCGAAGAAGAGGAAGACGCACCGGATCACCGCCCTTACATGGAATCCATTGAGATTACCGTTTTGCGCACGCGTTCGAGCAGCGACATTACCGATTCCGAAATGGAACGTACGCTCAAGGATATGCGCCGGAAACTGAATCTTTGGAAAATCGATATCCGTGCCAAATTGACCATTACCGTGGAACATGACGACCTTACCAAAGACTTGCGCAGTGTCGATGACAAGCTTGAAATTCTTTTGGATACGCCGCCGCTTCACATGACAAGCGAACACGGGGAACTTTTTGTCGGCTTCTGCCCGATCCGCACCATTTACGATTATCACGTGAGTCTCGGGAAAAGTTTGAAAACAAAGCATAATATGGCGATTGTTTCCAGTAACATCCGGACTTACCTCGGGAATTTAACGCACACGAACGCGGCGTTGATCGATGCGTTCCAGGAAATGGAAAAGAACGGCGATGCCTCCGATTTCCCGTTCCTGCACAACGGTATGACGCTGACCGGCGATGATTTGAAGTTAAAAGACCGCGACGGTAAGAAAATTCTTTTGATCGAGCGTCCGAAAATCATTAACGGCGCGCAGAGTCTCTTCACTTACGAACAATACGCGAAAAAATCCAAACACCCGATTAACCCGCATGTTCTTTTGAAAGTGGTGGTTCCTTACCCCGAAGCGGATTCTTTCTTGAGACAAGTGACGATGGCCAATAACCGCCAGAATCCGGTGTTCAGTTACCATTTGCGCGCGGCGGATGATTTACAGTTCTTTATTTGGCAGCGTTATCAGGAAGAAGGCTTTACTTACGTTTATAAAGACGGCGTGCGCTTGAAAGCGAGAACCCGTAAGCTCGAAGTGCGCATGCGCCCGGAACTTGCGAAAACGCTGTTTATGATGGATGCGAAAATTTCGGAAAGCAAGTCTTCGGATTGTATTTTCGATAAGGAAAGTCTGTATCAGCGCTGCTTTGGCGCGTTCCTCCGGGTTTCGCCGAAAAAAGAGCAGGAATTTGTCCGTAAAACGATCGTTTACACAAAAGCATGGCAGCTGCTCACGCGGCTTCCGATCAAGATTCGCAATGTGATTCCGGGAAAAGGCGTTTCTATTGAAGCGAACGAAGAAAATCCGCTCACCAAGATTACATGGAACGGTAAACTGGAAGATAAGTTTGTGTTCAGAAGCGCGATCCGCGACCTCGCTGTGGCGCTTGCGCTCCGCCACTGGCTTATTTACGGCGATCCGATTCAGGATTTTGAATATCTCGTGGATAACGAACTGGACTTTAACAATTCGCTCTTGCGTTACACTTCGAGAATCTATTCGGATCACTTGAAGAGTATTCTCGTGAACGAATTTAAAGATGATTCCAGATATTACGACACCATTACCACCATCGACAAAGACTCCGGCGAGTCTGTGGAAAAACGTTTGTGGAAAGGTTTCGGCAATACCCAGACTTACGAGAAGATGCTTTCGCTTCTCATTAAGAAAGACCCCGCTTGGGCAAAATGCAAAGGCGGTATCGAGGTCTTTATTTAACGTGACTTAAGAATCCGCCGGCAATGCCGGCGGATTTATGCTTATTCCCAAAACCTTAAAATCAGTGAACCTTATGGAAAACAAAACTTTCGCTACCAGTTTGAATCCCCTTGTTCGTCATTTGAACAAAAACCCGAACGACTTTACCAAAAAAGATATTATCCGCTTTATTCGGGAGCAGGAAATAAAGATGCTCAACTTCCGCTATGTGGCGGGCGACGGGCGCTTGAAATCCTTGAATTTTGTGGTGAGCGACGCCGCTTATTTGGAGCAGATCCTTTCCCACGGCGAACGCGTGGACGGTTCGAGCCTGTTTTCCTTTGTGGAAGCGGGTTCGAGCGATTTGTATGTGATTCCGCGTTTCAAAACCGCCTTTGTCGATCCGTTTTCCGAACTCCCGACGCTTTGCCTGCTTTGTTCCTATTACACGAAAGACGGTAAACCGCTTGAGATTTCGCCCGAATATATTTTGAAAAAAGCGGCGAAGTCGTTTAAAGACGTGACCGGTATGGAATTTCAGGCGATGGGCGAACTCGAATATTATGTGGTCGGCGAAAAGGAAGATTTGTTCCTCGCTACCGATCAAAAAGGGTATCACGAGTCTTCGCCGTTTGCAAAGTTTGAAGAATTCCGCATGGAAGTGATGTACCGGATTGCTTGCGCCGGCGGCATGGTGAAATACGGGCATTCGGAAGTCGGGAATTTCACGCTCGACGATAAGATTTATGAGCAGAATGAGATTGAATTTTTGGTTACCGATGTGGAAGACGCGGCCAATCAGCTGATTATCGCGAAATGGATTATCCGTAAGCTTGCGTACCAATACGGTTTGGACGTTACCTTTGCGCCGAAAATCACCACCGGGAAGGCCGGCAGCGGGATGCACATTCATACCCGCATTGTGAAAGACGGTCTCAATCAGTATGTTACGGACGGAAAACTGAACGATACGGCTAAAAAAGCGATTGCCGGTTATATGGAATACGCGACTTCGCTCACGGCTTTCGGAAACATGAACCCGACTTCTTATTTGCGTTTGGTGCCGCATCAGGAAGCGCCGACAACGGTGTGCTGGGGCGATAGAAACCGTTCGGTTCTCGTGCGTGTCCCGCTCGGATGGACGGCGAAAGAAGACATGGTGGCAAACGAAAACCCGCTTGAGAAACCCACTCAAAGCGACGGCTCCCAAAAACAAACGGTGGAGTTCCGCTGCCCGGACTGTTCGGCGGATGTGTATCTGTTGCTCGCCGGTTTAACGGTGGCGGCGCGGAGCGGTTTTGAAATGCCGAACGCTTTGGAAATCGCGCAAAAAACCTATGTGGATATTAACATTCACCATACGGAACATAAAGATAAAGTGGCTTCGTTTAAGCTCGCGAGTTTGCCGGCATCGTGTTTTGAGTCTGCCGAGAAACTGAACGAACAGCGTGAAGTTTACGAACGCCACGGCGTGTTCCCGCCGCAGATTATCGACGGTGTGATCAAAGACTTGAAAAAGTTTGATGATAAAAATCTTCGCGCGGAGTTAGCCGGTCACCCTGAAAAGATGATGGCGCTTGTGCGGGAATTTTATTACTGCGGTTAAGTATTCGGGAGGTGAAACCGCCATTTCATCGCAAACAAACGAACTAAAAACGTGAAGATCGTTGTGGCGAATAACTGAAATGTCGGGCTTCCGATGCCGGCGAACCGGAGAGCGATGTAAACGAGTGCGCCGAGGATCGCTGCGCTTGCATAAAAGTCCTGTTTCAGAATAAACGGGATTTCTCTTACAATCAGGTCGCGGATAACACCGCCGCCCACCGCGGTAATAACTGCAGAGAAAATAATCACTAAAATATTGATGTCCGCGCCTTCGATAAGGCAAGCGCGGTTGGCGCTTACGGCGGTAAAGAATCCGAGTCCAAGCGCATCTACCACGAGTACATAGTTCCAATGGGCGTGAATTTTCTCTTTGGCAACAAGGGTGAGGATGGCGCCGAAAAAGCAAACGATCACATAAATCGGTTTTTGAAACGCAAGCGGTGGCGTCATACCGAGAAAAACGTCCCTTAAAATACCGCCGCCGGTACCGGTGATAACCGTAAGAACAAGCAGTCCGAGCCAATCCAGTTTATATTGTATTGCCTTTGATGCGCCGGTGATTGCAAAGGCGAGGGTTCCGAGAATATCCAATACTATCAGCATAGGTGAAATTTATTACTATTCTCCCCGGAAAATGGTTTTTTTTGTGTAAAATCACTACTTTCTTTGTGTCTGTTTAGAGTTGATGGAACTATATCCTGAATGAATCGTCGTCGCCGTTTCAATCTTACCGCGCTATGGAGTGGGCTTTGTCTGCTTTTATTTTCGTGGGCGTTTTCTCAGGACTCCGATTCCGATTCTTCTGCCGTTGAAACTTCCACCCCGGTGATCAAATATATTCCTGTCCCCGCCAATGTGAATCCTTTGGAAGCGTTACTCCCTTCCGGCGGTATCGGGCAGCGCGGGGGTGCGTTGATGCCGCCGCCCCGCGGAAAAGTGCACGATCACGAAATTGATTTTACAACCCGTGAGATTGCGATTCAGGAACGGTATGTGAATCCGCTGAGCCGCGATACGGCGCACCTTTCCTCTTCGTATTACCCCGAGCTTGCCGTTTATGTAATGGATATGTACGATATTGGGCTCAACCGTCTTTGGCTGAATTCGCTCATCGGGCAGCGCGGGGAAGGGCACGATGTTCCGGATGCCGGTTCTCTGTTTGATATTTCGATTCCTATCAATATGCCGGCGTGGATGAAAGATTTCGGTTTCGACAAACCGAAGCTTTTGTTGCAGGGTTCCATGGATATTCGGTTGAAAGGTTACGGTGAAATCGATAACGCGCCGGGAAGCAGTAAAAACAGTTTGTTTCCTTCACCTTCGCTTCATTACGATGCGAGTTTTATGGTGAAAGGAAAAATCGGACCGTACGTTACCGTTGAAGTTACCAACATGGAAAGCGGGCTCGGCGTGAAAAACCAAATCCGCGTGGTTTACGAAGAATCGTTTAAAGACGAGTTTGAAGATTATATTCTCCAGCGGGTGGAAGCCGGTAATACATCGCTTGCCCTTACCGGTACCGAACTTACCGGTTACTCGGAAAATCACAAAGGACTTTTCGGTATTAAAACCGAATGGAAACTCGGCGACTGGCGTTTAACTGCGATCGCTTCTCAAGACGGCGGCAGTCAGGAATCTTACACGCTGAACGCGAGCGAAAGCACTTCGGAGTTTCAGATTCAGGACAAGCAATTTGTCGCTTACCGCTATTACTTCTTAAATCACGAAGCGCGCACCAATTACATCAACACACAAATTACCGGGAAAACAAATTCTCCCTATTCCGCCGCGAACCTCAAACTTTACCGCCGCGTGGCGATCAATCAAACGAATAACGTGCTGCGCGATATTGTCGTGGTTTATAAAGCGCCTTCCGGCGCGGTTATTGAGAAAACGGTGGAACGCATGGAAGAAGTGCCGCCCAACGAATATTCTTACGACAGCAAAACCAGTATCTTGAAAGTTTCGGGCATGAACCGCAGTTCGCTTATTGCCGCGAGCTGGAGTAACGACGGTACCGGCCGCACGGGAACCACCATCCGGAACGGCTCGAAGATTGTGTTGATTCAATGGGATGCAAACCTCTCGGAACTCGAAGAAATCGACCGCTTGATGCTCCGTAATGTTTATACCGTGGGCGATGCGAGTTCCAGTAATTTTATTGTGCGCTTGAAAGATAAATCCGGAAATACCGGCGATTATTTAAAACAGCTCGGCATTGTGGATTCGGTTACGGGAACGCCTAAAATCAGCGATATGACGATTTTCAAAAAAGACGCTTCCGGAGCCTACACCGGAGAAATGTGGCTCCCTTGCCGTCCGGTTTCTTCTTACAGCGGGCCGAATGCCGTGCAGAAAGCGCGGGAAAACTGTCTTGAACCGTTCCGGATTATCGATACTTCCGCCACACTCGCGCAGCTTTACAATCTTCCGGTTTACAATCTTTCCCGTTACACAAGCCGTTATTATTTTGAGTCCGTCGGCAAACGCCGTTCTTCGACAATCAGCGTGCGCGATCAAAATTCGAGTTACTCGATAAACTCGGGTTCCTGTATGGATATTTCCCCGGGCACGGAAAAGCTGAAAGCGGGTTCGCAAGTGCTGGAACGCGATAGGGATTATTCCGTAAACTACGAACTCGGGCAGATCGAACTTTTGAGCGAGCGCGCTCTGGACCCGAATCAGGAAATCACCGTTACGTTTGAGTGCGAACCTCTTTTTGAGATTGATAATAAAGTATTGCTCGGCGCGCGCGCCGAACTGCCGCTGGATCTTTACGGGTTCGGGACCGGTTCCGTTTTCGGGCTCACCGCGCTGTACAAAAGCCAATCTATTTCGGCGGAAATGCCGACTCTCGGCAACGAACCGTATTCGAGTTTCCTTTGGGGTATTAATTTGCGTTTGCAGGATACCGCTTCGTGGATGACAAACCTCATTAATCGAGTACCGCTGATTGATACCAGGGCGGTTTCCGGCTGGCGTTTTGAAACCGAGTTTGCAAGCAGTTTCCATAATACCAATACGAGCGACCGGAAGAGCGCGAGTATTGAAGATTTTGAAAATACCACGAACGGTCTTCTTTTCCCGATGTCGCGCCTGATGTGGTATTACGCTTCTCCGCCGGGCGGCACGGACTCCGATTCGAGAACGCTGATTGAAAATCAGGATTTCCGCCACAAGGGTGAATTTATCTGGCACAGCAATAATACGGAACTTTACAAGTACATTTATCCGACGGTCGGAAATTCCGATGTGGATAACCAACGGCTTCCGATTCTCAAATTTACGCTGCGCCCCAATGATAATTTGTCCGGAAACAGCTGGGGCGGTATTATGCGTTCCAATAGCGTTTACTATCAGGATTTAAGTAATAAAAAATACATTGAGGTCGTTGCCCGCGGTAATGTGGGAAGCCTTTATTTGGATCTCGGTTTGATCAGCGAAGATTTGTCGATTAACGGGTATGCTCCGAACGGGATGTATGACGGAGAAAATAATCTCGGTACCACGATTGTTCTTCACGATAAAGGGTTGGACGGACTTTCCGGAAGTGAAGAAACGAGGCTGGAATGGGATTGCCGTATTGCCGGCTGCGTTCCGACGACTTATTCTTCGATCAATTCCGATTTATCCAATGCCGATATTGCCCGCGATAACTTTAACGATAATTTAAGCGATGACAGCGATCCGCCGGTTTCGATAAACGGTACGGAAAACAATTCGGGCGAGCGCGCTTATGATACCGAAGATATTAACCGTAACGGCTCTCTCGATACCGATATTAGCTTTGTGCGTTACCGCGTTGATTTGAGCAGCACCGATAAAACCGAATATGAGGAATTGAAAAACGGATGGCGCAAATGGAGAATCCCGCTGGATCAATTTGATACCATCGTTTCTCCGGGCGGCGCTTCGGTCACGACGATTCTTTCCGAAGCGTTGTTTTCCCGTTTGTGGTACGGGAGTTTGAATCAGGGGATCGCGGAAGGAAAAGTACAGATTGCAAGCCTTTCCGTTATGGGAAACGCCTGGGAAGAAAACGGGATTTCTTCTTTGTACGCCACGAGTTCCGAAGGAAACACGCAGATTGTGGATGCCGGCGGCAGTGAGACGGAAATTTCCTCTTCGGTTTCGCTGAAAGATTCCGCTTATCTTCAAGTCAGCACCATCGACAACCGTGAAAATGCCGGTCTGTATTTTAAATCGCCGAACACCACCACGGAACGCGACACCGAAACGAACGCCACCTTGAAAGAAACCGCGCTCGTGCTGCATTATAAAGATCTTTCGCCCGGGCAAGTTGTGGGGGCGACCCGTATTTTTGAAACGGATATTAAAGACCTTACGGCATATAAAACGATTAAAATGGAAATCCATTACGCGACGGAAGCCGACCGGGTTCCGGTACGGTTTGCGCTCCAGTTCGGAACCGGTTCGCTGGACGGGTCTTCGGATTACTATGAATGGAGTTTCCGCCCGGCAAATTATGAATGCACCTCTTCGCAGCGCCTGCGGGATTGTCATGAAGAAAACTGGCTCGCGAACGCGTTTTCAAAGAACCTTTCCGAATTTACGAATATGAAAAGAGGGCGGAAGCCGCCGTTCCTCGAGCCCGTGATTGTGGATCTCGGCGGCGCACGGGAAGAGCAGTTGAAACTTGTCGGAAATCCGTCGGCGAGTTCGATTGACTGGATTCGTTTTGTGATTATCGCCGATGATAATGCCACGCCGAATGAACTCGAAGGTGAATTTTGGGTGAACGATTTGCGGCTTTCCCAGATGGATAACGCTTGGGGTTACGCATTCAGAACCTCTGCGCAGGCCGATTTTGCCGATGTGCTCACCGTTTCCGGCGCGGCTCGTTACCAGGACGGCGATTTTGCCACTCTTTCGGGTACCGGAAGCGGTTCTCCGAAACCCAAACTCTCCGAGGCGGCGACACAACTGGATATTGCGGGCGATGCAAGCCTCAATGTGAACAAATTTTTCAAAGACGAGCACGGTTTCAGAATGCCGCTTTCCGTCGGCTACAGCAGCGTCACGCAACGCCCGTATTTGAAACCCACCGATGATCTTGAACTCAGCCATGATAATCTCGGCGACCTCGGGCCGGAATTTTTCAAAAATGATTTGAAGGTGACTTCACTCTCGGAAGAAGAAAAATTGCGGGCAGAACAGAAATCGAAAGGGTATCAGACATTTTCGCAGAATAAAAGCATCAGTTTCAGTTATATGAAAGAATATGTTCATAACGATAACGCGGTGCAGGAATATTTGGGGCAATTCTTTTTAGAACGCCCGGCATTCAGTTATTCGTATAACGAAAATGAAACGAAGTCCTCCACGAATGCGGATTCCACCTACTCTTACCGCACCACCATCGAGTACCGTTTGGGTTCGTTCAATCGCTTTGATTACAAGCCGTTTCAATTCCTGGACCGGTTTTCATGGGCAAAACCGCTTGCCGGCGCGGCGTTTGAACCCTGGCCTCAAACGTTCGACGTGACGCTTTTCGATTTGACTTACATTCGTTACATCGACCAGGACCGCGATCCGAATTTTACGGAATCTCAAACGGAACGCGTGCTTTCTTACACGGTAGATTTAACCCACCGCTTGAATATGCGCTGGAATATTCTTCCGTTCTTTCATGTTTCTTACAACATGCAAATCGACCGCGACATGTATGGCGGCGGAGATAAGGAAGCTTTCACCAAGGAAAACTTCTTTTCTACGAAAAACGGAAGCCTGTTTGCCGCCAATGAAATTTTTGATTTCGACCACACCGACCGCCGGGTTTATATTTCCGTGGATAGCGTTGTCGCGATTCCTTACGATACGATTCCGGCAGTCACGCCGGGCGGCGATACGCTCGTTATGGATATACAAAATCCGTCCACTTATCAAGTGCTTTACGACAGCACCACATTCTATAAAGTCGATAGTCTCGGGCAAAAAGTTTACGGAAAAAGTTACGGTATTTTAAGAAACGAACGCGCGCGGAATCAGCAGTTCCAGGTGAGTTTTACGCCGAACATCATCGTGTTCCTGCCCATGAACTTTTCATTCAACTCGGCTTTTAACCAGCAAAAAAGTATTCCGGATAACTTCAATTTTTACGATCAAACCCAACTGGAAAAAAACTTCTGGACGATTTCTCAAACAAACCGCTTTGAGTTTTCCCCGTCTTTTAAAATGGTGGAGTTCTCCAAACTGTTCGGGAACACGAACCCGGTGGCGAATTTCCTCGAAAAAATACGCTGGCGTGAAATTAAAGCCGTTTGGACCACCAACATAAACACCATCGGCGAAGACTTTACCCTTGCGCAGCTTTATGAAGACCAAGGCGTCACGCCGCTCCAATACTATCTCTACGGCCTCGGCATCGGTAACGGTTACCGCAATCGCGGACTTTGGAATATTGTCTCCGGCGATATGGGGCTCACTCACCGCGATGATTTCACAGGTTTCGGCGAATACCGCAACCGGAACGTGGATACCTTAGTTTATCAGCAAAACTTTATGCACAGTGTCTCGCGCTCGCTCCAGATTTCCTCCGGACTCACGCTACCTTTTTGGAATATCGCTGTCGTAGGCGATATGCAATGGAAACAGGAATTCCAGCAGAGCCGCGAATACCCCATGTATCTGGATTCCGTATTGACCTGGCCTAAATGGGGCGTGGGCGTGAATATCCCGAACTTCTCGCAGCGCGTTGGGTTCCTCAATTCCTTCAGGAGCGTCAGCAGCTCGCATCGTGTGGATTACACCCGCATCGAGACGGTGCGCCCGTTCCAAAGCACCGAAGATTCCTGGCAGACCACCTGGCGCTTCAACCCGCTCATTCGCCTCTCGTTCTTGCTGCAAAATAACATGAGAATCGAAAACGGCGTAACGCTCACGCTCGATTATCAGGACCGCCGCGCCAAAGAGGAAGTGATCTCTCAAACCGATTGGCCTAACGCGCCACCGAATGTGGCCGATACCTCCAAATATTACCTCTATACTCCCTGGATTCACACATCGCTTTACCGGGATTTCGGAATCGACATTGGAGATAACTTAACCATTAGCTACCCCTTAAAAACAAAACGCGGATTTCAGTTTTGGAAATGGTATTTTAAGCTGGAGAACGACATTGATTTGCGTTTAACCGCCGGTTACGAGTACAAGAAAACCATCCGCGAAGCTTATGAACCTGTTGCCGGTTACGATATGTGGAACAAGGAAAGCGGCACCGACGGCGTTTACCGGGAATGGAATATCAACGGTGTTGCTTATACCGTTTACAAACCCGAACTCGAAAAGATAGAACGCACAATTCCCGTGCGGAGCCACGAATGGTTTATCCGCCCGAACGCCGGCTATGACTTCAATAAAATGGCGTCCATGAGCGCGTATATCGAATACCGGCAAATTCACGAAAAACTTGACGATGAAACCTCTCACCGCCGGCAGATCCTCACGTTTGAAATCGCCTTGCTGCTCCGCTTTAATTAGCGGAGAGGGGGAGTATCCCCCTCGCTTCAACCCGGGGTAATCGCGGGTTCTGATTCGGCTTCTTTCAGTCGCCGGAACCCGCGCCCGGTTTTCCCGCATCGGTTTAGTTCGCAATGTCATGTAAGACTTTTCAAGTCTGCGGGTATACTTATTTCCGCTACCCCCTCAAAACCGATTCCTCGGGTATGATCGGTTCAATTACGAATGAACGGGTGTCATCGCAGAAAAAAGCGGATTCCGGCGGAGATCAATACAGCCCGGTCCGGCGACAGGTTTTAATCCGGAGCGGCAAACGCCGGGACACGCTCTTTCCTAACAAATTAAATGATCCAACCGCCGCTGAGGACTAAATCATCTTGATAAAAAACGGCGCATTGTCCGGGGGTGACGGCGGCGAGCGGGGTGTCGAATTTCACGAGAGCGTTTCCGTTTTCTTCGGGGATGAGTGTGCAGGCGACCGGATGCTGCCGGTAGCGCGTGGAAACGGTGCAGTGAATTTTTTCAGGCGCGCCGCCTCCATGCCAAATGAGGTTTTGAATTTTCATTTGTTCGCATTTCAAATGGTCGTGTTCGGTGGTGAGGATAATGTTTCCGCCGGCTTGAATTTCTTTGACGAACGCGGGTTTGCCGAGGGCGACGCCGAGCCCTTTGCGCTGCCCGATGGTATAGCGGTGAAGCCCTGTGTGCGGAGCGATTTTTTTGCCGGATTCGTCGATGAAGAATCCCGGTTGTTCGGAGAAACCGAAACGGGTTCCCAAATAATTCGTGTAAGGTTCTCCGTAAATATCGAAGCAAATGTCCTGACTGTCTTTGTCTTTTGCGCTTGCGATTCCGTATTCGGCGGCGAGTTTTCGCACATCGGATTTTAGGTAACTGCCGAGAGGCGTTTTGATGCGGGCGCGCTGGGCGTCGGTGAGGGCAAAGAGAAAATACGATTGGTCTTTGGAGGCGTCTGCGCCGCGGAAAAGGCGCGTGATTCCTTCCCGTTCTTTCATTTGTACGTAGTGCCCGGTGGCAACGAGAGGGGCGTTCAATTCCCGTTCGGCAAAATCCATCAGCCAGCCGAACTTTACGTGGCGATTGCAATAAACGCAAGGGTTCGGCGTGCGTGCGTTCACAAAGTCCCGGTAACATCGGAATAAAACTTCTTTGGAAAACGCTTCCGCGCAAGGTACCACATGGTGTTCTATGCCGAACTGCGCGGCGACTTCACGCGCCCGCGATACCGCCTGGTTTTCTCCGGCGGGCGCATTCAGTTCCGGATGCACGAGGAGCGTTACCGCCACTACCTCGTAACCGCTATCCATCAGGAGTTTCGAGGTGAGCGAAGAATCTACTCCGCCGCTTAATCCGACTGCAATTCTTTGCTTTTTCATTAAGGGAACCTTTACGGAATCAGTCCGAGTTCCGTGGATTTGATAAATCCTTTCACTTTTTCACCCAGGCGGATTTCAAAAAATCCCGGTTGTTCGCCGGTGACTTCCACCACCGTTCCTTCCGAAAGCGTGTTCAGCGTTTGGTAACTGTCTCCCGGCCCGCTCATCACATCGGCTTCCGTGAGGAGAATCACGGCGCGTTTTTCGGTGGCGGAGATAAATGTTTTATAAGCAGCACTCGCTACGGTAAGGACGGCGGGCAAAAGAAGTACGAGCGAGAGTCCGATGCAGAGATTTTTTAAACGCGGCTGTTTGACCCATACCCGGAGCAGTACCAGGAAAAAGAGGAGCCACACCAAAGCGACCAAAAGCCAAAGTTCCTGCGATAAGGAAAGCGCGTGATGGATTTGAAAAAGGGCGTTCAGAATCGGATTTTCTTCTTCCTCTTCAACGGTTTTGTCCCGGATTCTTTCTCGGGCATATTTTAAGTTGTATTGAATGTCCTTGTCGGCCGGCGCGAGACGGAGCGCGGCTTCGTCATAGAGAATGGCGTAACCGAGCTGCCCTTCCCGAAAGTAAGCGTTTGCCAGGTTGTAATAAAGGTCGGCGCTTTGTATCCCTGCGTCCGCGCAGGCGCTGAAAGAGAGAATCGCCTGATCAAAACGGCCTTCCTGATACGCTTGAATTCCGGACTGCCAATCGGCGGAACAATCGCTTTCGGCAAAACCCGATACCGCCAAGAAAGAAAGGATGCAAATCAGTTTTCGGAGGATAAAAGTCATCTTAAAACCTCCAGGGTTTCACAGAGCGTCTCAAATGTGTGAAGGGCTTTTTCTCCCTCGGCCTGCGAATGAGATACCGGAGCAAAACACACTTCGTCGCACTTGTTCAGCCATTTCCGGATTTCCGTAATATCCGTTTCTTTGAACCCGAGTTCTTCCAGATTGGTTTGCAATGCTTCCCGTGTCATGCCGCGGAATTCGCGGTTGGAAAGATCGCTTAAATAACCGATCAGCGCGTTTTCAAGCAGGGCATAGAATTCTTTGAAGTTTCCGCTTTGGAGCGCTTCTTTTGCTTTTTTCGTATAAACTTGGAGATTTTTTCTCGCCCGCGATTTTCTCATGAGAATGGCGTCGTTTTTGTCACGCCTCCGTTTGAGAATTAACCAAACGAACAGCGGATACAATAGGAACGGTAATGCGAGAAGAACCCAAAAATGAATTTCGCGGTAAGGTAATTTACCCGAATCTTTCAAGGCGCCCGTGCGGATATGGCGAATATCGTTGCCGAGCGATTCGATGTCTTTTTGCGAAACGGCGCCGCCGCTGTAAGCGGGGATCTCGGATGCGTCGCCTTTTTCCACTTTGATGTCCCAAGGGCCTAGTGTTTTTTTGCGGTATTGCTTAGCGGCGGGATCGAACCAGTGATAGGTAATTTCCGGAACGTGAAACTCGCCTTTCTTTTTCGGATAAAGGAACACTTTGATCTCTTTTGTGGTGATGACTTTGTTTCCGGATTCTTTTTTCGAGAGATTTACTTCGGGAGGTACGGCGCGGAACTCGGAAAAATCGGGGAGTTCCGGATCGGAAATGGTTCCCGGTTTGCCGTCGCCCTTAATGACCATGGAGAGAGTCAAAGCGTCGCCGACTTTCAGTTCGGTTTTGTCGAAGTCGCCGGAAAAGGAATAATTCCCGACCATACCTGAAAAATTTTGCGGCCGGTTTGTAGCCGGGAGCGGGAGCACGCGGATGCGCACCGGAGCGGAAGCCGCTTCCGCTTCTTCCGAAGCTTGCCGGATAGATTTGAAACTCATGGAGAATCCGCCGCCGGATTTATTTTCCTCCACCACTTTCGGGGGCCCCTGTTTCATGTATTTAAAGCGAAACGGCGGAATGGTGAGTTCTCCGCTTTTCACGGGAGCGATCCAGGCGAAGTTGGTTTTCGCTTCCATTTCTCCGGGAGTGTTCTCCAAACGTTTGAATTGCAGATTGGAAAGATCGGCACGGTGCGCGATAAAATCGTTTCCGAGATCCATGGAAAGCGCGCTCAGCTCGCCTTGGAAATGTTCAAATGTGTGGATGTTCAGTTGTAATGAGAACTGTTCGCCTTCATAGACGGTTTGTTTGGCGGGCGTCAGCGAAACGACCACCGCCGCGTCGTCGTAAGAACGCTGTACTGTAACGGCAATCCGGTTTTGAATCTCATATTCCGTACCGCCGATCATCCACGAAAGCGGCCCCACTAAGTAACGCCCGGTTTTTTTCGGCGCCGTGAGTTTAAACGAATATTTCCTCACCTGAAAACCGCGCCCGAAAAAATCCGTCTCTTGAGTATCGAGACTGTCCAAACCCCGTGATTGAATTTCCGGCGGAAGACTCAAACGCGGTACGCCGCGGGAATCCGCAAGCTCCGGAACCGGCACCACCAGGCGAATCTCAAACGGTTTCCCCGCCTCAATCCGGTCGCGGTCAAATTCAAGCGACATGCGCGCTTGCGCCGTAACCGCTAAAAACAGGAAAAAAACTAAAACTTTCATCATCCGAAGAAAAATTATGAAAAAATCGCCGGGTTGCCCATGTCGAAAACCAAACTTCGGGTATGTTCTTTGCGGGAAGAATATTTTTTCACGGCTTAAGAACCGGAATTTCCGCAACGCCTGTTCTTGTGAGAGGTTCTTAATTGGCGTGTCCCGGCGCGGTTTTCATGCAGGTAATGTAACCGCGCCGGGGCACGCTCCAAGAAATCAGTGTCTGCCGAAACGGCGTGTTCTCCGCGGCGGTTTGTTGCCGCTGCGTTCTTTGAACGGCTTTTCATGCGTTGATTTTGCGCGGAACGGTTTTTCGCGGCGCGATGATGCCGGCGGCGGTTCGTCCGTCATGAGGCGGAAACCGGAAGGGTTGTTGCGGATGAACATTTTTTTGAGGGTTTTGAAAATGTCTTTCGGCATTCCTTCGGGGAGTTCCACGGTGCTGAAGGCGTCGAAGAGTTTAATGCGCCCGATTTCGGCGGAGGGAATATCGGCTTCTCCGGCGATGGCGCCTACAATGTCGCGCGGGGAGACGTGGTGTTTGCGCCCTACGGCGAGGTAATAGCGTTCAAAGCCTTCTTCTACGCCGTCGAGACCGTCTTTGCGTTCTTTGCGGATGCGTTTCTTCTCTTTGAAGTCACCGTCGAACGAGGCTTTTTCGTTTTTGGATTTGGAGGATTTCGATTCCGTTAAGGTTTCGATGGTTTCCATTTCCGGAAAGAGCGGCTGCCCTTTTTGCGCGAGATAAGTGACGGCCGCGGCGATTTCGAGAACCGGGAGGGAGAGTTTTTCGGATAAATTCTCCACCACCGAACGGAATTCTTCGAGCGGATTATTTTCAATCGTGTCCGCGATATTTTTCTCAAACGCAAGGATACGGCGTTCGCTGATTTGTTCGCCGGAAGGCATTTCCATTTGTTCAATGGATTGCCGCGTGGCTTTTTCGATCATCTTCAACAGTTTGCGTTCCCGCGGCGTGATGAAGAGAATGGCGTTTCCGTCTCTCCCGGCGCGGCCGGTTCTGCCGATGCGGTGCACATAAGATTCGGTGTCGTAAGGAATATCGTAATTCACCACGTGAGTGATGCGGTTCACGTCGAGCCCGCGCGCCGCTACGTCGGTAGCAATCACGATGTCGATTTTTCCGTCTTTCAGGCGGTTGATGGTGCGCTCGCGGAGGGCTTGCGCCAAGTCGCCGCTGAGGGGAGCCGTGTTGAAACCGCGGGCTTCGAGTTTTTCGGAAAGTTCCGCCGTCGCTTGCTTGGTACGCACAAAAATAAGCATACCGTCAAATTCTTCGCCTTCGAGCACGCGCGTGAGGGCTTCGAGTTTATGCTCCGAGCGCACGGTGAGGTAGCGCTGGCGCACTTTTTCGACGGTGGAGGTTTTACTTTCGATACACGCTTCCGAGTAGCGCCCCAGATAACGTTCGATAATTTTTTTCACCGAAACCGGCATGGTCGCGCTGAACAAGGCGCGCTGTGCTGTCTCCGGAATGGAACTCAAAATTTTCTCCACGTCTTCCATGAAACCCATATCGAGCATTTCATCGGCTTCGTCGAGAACGATCGCCTGAATTTCCGAAAGGTCGATGGAGTTTCTTTCCAGGTGATCGATCAAACGCCCGGGAGTCGCGACGATCACCGTCGCTTTCCGCTTGAGCGCGCGCAGCTGAATCCCGATATCTTGCCCGCCGTAAACCGGAACCACCGACACTTTCGGCAAGTGCGCGGCATAACGCGTAATGGTTTCCGCCACTTGAATCGCAAGCTCGCGGGTGGGCGTGAGAATCAGGAGCGCGGGCGCTGCCGAAGAAAAATGCAAGCGCGAAAGAAGCGGGAGCGCGAACGCCGCGGTTTTCCCCGTGCCGGTTTGCGCGGTACCCAGCAAATTCTCCCCGCGAAGTAAAATCGGAATTGCTTTTGCCTGAATCGGCGACGGAGTTTCGTACCCCGCCTGTTTTACCGCCTGAAGAACCGCCGGAGAAAGCCCAAGGTCGGTAAACGAAATATCGGTCATAAAATGCCTTTTGTAAAGATTCGCGCGGTAATATAGAAAGTTAAAGGATCGCTCCCGAACGTATTTCGATGGGAACAGGGAATCGGAGCTTGGGCGTGCCCCGGCG
>JAISUZ010000105.1 GCA_031271785.1 Fibrobacter sp.
AAATATCGGTCATAAAATGCCTTTTGTAAAGATTCGCGCGGTAATATAGAAAGTTAAAGGATCGCTCCCGAACGTATTTCGATGGGAACAGGGAATCGGAGCTTGGGCGTGCCCCGGCGGCGCGGCCGTCATCACCCATTTATTCCGGACAAGCACAACCAATGTCATCCCGGTCTCCGAGCCGGGATCCAAAGAAACATCCACCCTCCGCCTGCCTCACGCGAAGAAAAGGCATATACAAACGCCATCATTTATTCGTAATTGTATTCCGAGGGGGGAGCGAAAACCTTCCGTCCGCGCCGGCGACCAAAGGAAGCCGGTAAAGCGCGGACGATTAGAAGGGTTGAAGCGAGGGGGACATTTCCCCCTCATCCAAAATAGGGATTTACCCCACCCAGGAACGGGCGTTGCGGAACATTTGCATCCACGGCGCGAATTCGCCCCAGTCTTCCGGATGCCAGCTGTTTTGAACCGTGCGGAACACGCGTTCCGGGTGCGGCATCAGAATCAGCACGCGGCCGTCTTCGTTTGTGAGCCCCGTAATGCCGAAAGGCGAACCGTTCGGGTTCAGCGGGTATGTTTCCGTGAAATGGTGATTACCGTCCACATAACGAAGGCTCACCAGTCCGGATTGGAGACAAGCTTCCGCCGCTTCGCGGTTTGCAAATTCCGCGCGACCTTCGCCGTGAGCGACAGCTATCGGGAGCACGCTGCCTTCCATTCCTTTCAAAAGAACCGCCGGCGTTTTTTCCACTTTCAACTGCACAAAGCGCGCTTCAAAACGTTCCGATTCGTTCTGCACAAAACGCGACCAGTGAGATGTTCCCGGAATGAGTTCCTTCAAGTTGGAAACCATCTGACAGCCGTTGCAAACGCCGAGCGTGAAAGTATCCTTTCGTGCAAAGAACGTTTCAAATTCCGCGCGCGCTTTCGGGTTAAAGAGAATGCTTTTGGCCCAGCCCTCGCCGGCGCCGAGAACGTCGCCGTAACTGAAGCCGCCGCAAGCCACAAGCCCTTTGAAATCTTTTAACGAGACTTTTCCGGAAAGAATGTCCGTCATGTGTACGTCCACGGATTCAAAGCCCGCGAAGTCAAAAGCGGCCGCCATTTCCACTTCGCCGTTCACGCCCTGTTCGCGCAAAATCGCCATGGGCGGGCGGCTTTCGTAATCTTTTTTCACCGAAACGTCAAAGAGAACTTTCGGCGTTATTCCCGGATTCGCGGCATCCAGTTTTAAGCGGTATTCGCTTTCGGCGCATTTCGGGTTATCGCGGAGTTTTGCTATTTGATACGTGGTGTTGCTCCAAACGGCGCGCAGTTCCGAAAGCGGGCGCGCCTCGTTTCCAATCCGGAACTCGGCGTTTTCGTTTGTGGTTCCGATATCGGAAACGATGTTTTTCAATCCGGCTTTTTCAAATGCCTCTTTAACGGTGTTCACATTTTCGGGAGCGACTTGAAGCACGGCGCCGGCTTCTTCGTTAAAGAGAATTTCGATTTCCGTTCCTTGCAAATTCTCAAGGGAAAGGCTAATGCCCTTGTTTCCGGCAAACGCCATTTCGAGCGTTGCGACATAGAGTCCGCCGTCGGATTTATCGTGATAAGCGAGGATTTTTTCTTCGCCGTTTAATTTTTGAATGGTGTTAAAAAATGCGCGTACTTCGGCGGCTTCTGCGTCCGGAAAATCTTTCCCGATTTTTCCGTAAACCTGAGCGGCTACGGAGGCGCCCATACGGTTTTGGCCTTTGCCGAGATCCGCTAAAAGCAAACGGGATTCGCGGTTTTTTAATTCCGGCGTGAGTGTTTTCCGAATGTCGGCGTCGTAAGCGAACGCGCTAACCACGAGCGAAACCGGAGCGGTCACGTTCTTTTGTTCCGCGCCGTCTTGCCACACGGTGCTCATGCTCATGGAATCTTTCCCAACGGGAATCGTGATGCCGAGTTCCGGACAAAATTCCATACCGGCGGTTTTTACCGCTTCGTATAAATCGGCGCCGTCGCCTTTGTAATTCGGAGAAGCCATCCAGTTTGCAGATAAATTAACGCGACCGAGATCGGGTACATAAGCGGCGGCCAAATTGGTGAGCGCTTCCGTGATCGCCATGCGGGCGCTCGCTGCCGGCGAAAGAATCGCGAGAGGCGCTTTTTCACCCATGCTCATCGCTTCGCCTTCGTAAGAATTGAGCGCGGCCGCCGTCACCGCGCAATCGGCCACCGGCACTTGCCACGGCCCTACCATTTGATCGCGCGCCACAAGCCCCGTCACGGAGCGGTCGCCGATGGAAATCAGAAATGTTTTATCGGCGACAGACGGGTTGGCAAGCACGCGGTCTGCAATGGCATTCACCGTTGTTCCTGCCGGGAAAATTTCCGGATCCAGCGGGCGCTTGCAAGAGGTTTCGTTGCGGATCATGCGCGGCGGTTTTCCGAGAAGCACATCCAGCGGCATATCGATCGGTTTGTTGTTAAAATGCGGATCGGAAAGAGTCAGGTGTTTTTCGGAAACGGCGTTTCCGACCACAGCGTAAGGGCAGCGTTCGCGTTTGCAAATCGCATCGAAAACCGCGAGAGCTTCTTTGGAAACCGCGAGTACGTAACGTTCCTGAGATTCGTTGCACCAAATTTCAAGCGGAGCCATTCCGGGTTCATCGTTTGGGATTTTGCGCAAGTCAAAAACACCGCCGCGGCCGCCGTCATGTACGAGTTCCGGCAAGGCATTCGAGAGTCCGCCGGCGCCGACATCGTGAATAAAGGAAATCGGGTTTTCGCTGCCGAGAGCCCAACAGCGGTCGATTACTTCCTGGCAACGGCGTTCCATTTCCGGATTCTCGCGCTGTACGCTCGCGAAATCAAGGTCTTCGCTGCCGGAGCCGCTCGCCACGGAACTTGCCGCTCCGCCGCCGAGCCCGATCAGCATGGCTGGGCCGCCTAAAACAATGAGCGCATCCCCGGCTTCAATAACGCCTTTGGCGATGTGTTCCGCTTTAATATTACCGAGCCCGCCGGCGAGCATAATCGGTTTGTGATAACCGCGGATTTCTTTGCCGCCCTCTGCGGGAACTTCCTGCTCAAAAGTACGGAAGTAGCCGAGAATATTCGGGCGACCGAATTCGTTGTTGAACGCCGCGCCGCCGAGCGGACCTTCGATCATAATGTCGAGAGGGCTTGAAATGCGCGAAGGTTTGCCGAAATCTTTTTCCCAGGGCTGTTCTGCGCCCGGAATTTTCAGGTTGGAAACACTGAAGCCCGTTAGACCGGCTTTCGGTTTTGAGCCGCGCCCGGTGGCGCCTTCGTCGCGGATTTCACCGCCGGAACCTGTGGCGGCTCCCGGGAAAGGAGAAATGGCCGTCGGGTGGTTATGCGTTTCGACTTTCATTAAAATGTGAATCAGCTCTTCGTTGAAAGCGTATTTTCCGGTTTTCGGATCGGCGTAATAACGGCCGCCTTTCGAGCCTTCCATGACCGCCGCATTATCTTTGTAAGCGGAGAAAATATGATCGTGATGGAGTTTGTAAGTATTGCGGATCATTTGGAACAGCGATTTATCTTTCTTTACGCCGTCGATGGTCCATTCCGCATTAAAAACTTTATGGCGGCAGTGTTCGGAGTTTGCCTGCGCAAACATCATGAGTTCCACATCGGTCGGGTTGCGCTTTAATTCCTGAAAGCTCGTGAGCAAATAATCGATTTCATCGCTTGCAAAAGCGAGGCCCAAATTCTTATCCGCTTTTTCAAGAGCCGCGCGCCCTTCGGTGAGTACCGGAATTTCCGTAAGCGGAGCCGGTTCGGCGTGGCGGAATAAAACGGAAAGTTCATCGAAAGCGCCGAACACTTTTTGGGTCATGCGGTCATGAATCCCCGCTGTGATTTGAGCGGATTCTTCTTTGGAAAGTTCCCGGGAAGATAAAACGTAATAAGCGACCGCGCGTTCAATGCGGGAAACCGCCGCGAGTCCGCAAATATGCGCAATGTCGGTCGCTTTGGAACTCCAGGGGCTGATGGTGCCCGGGCGCGGCGCTACGACAAACAAAACCCCGGAAGGCGTATGACTTTCGCGCTTCGGACCGTAAGTGAGCAATTTTTCGAGTACGTTTTTGGCTTCTGCCGCGAGATCTTCTTTTGTTTCTGCAATATGTGCAAACTCGGAATAAATTTCGGTGACAGGTAAACCTTTTTTTTGAAAATCGCTTAAAAGTTTTTGAAGACGAAATTCGGAGAGTGCCGGAGAACCGCGTAAAATAAGCATTTTAACCTTTGTTATTAACTATTAAAACCAACGCCAGGTAATTCCCAAATTGACGGCGTCGCGATACTGATGATCTTTGTTGGTGTCTTTATCATAAGCAATATCAACGCTTGCCGAGAGTTCAAGCAGCGGAAGAATAGTGACGGAAAGTCCGTTTTCCCACTTTCCGTCGATTTCCTTGCGCCCTTTAAAATTGGTAAAACCCCACAATCGCGTTTTGAATGTGAGTATGGAAAAAAGACTCACTTTGTATTCCGTAGTACTTTCGATACCGGGTTCGTTTTTAAACTTTTCGACTTTCGCCGTTTTCTTGTCGTCGGCCGCGCCGTATTTATCGGAGAAGATCATACGGTTTGCAAAAGCGATGCGCTGTGAAAAATTGTCGTTCGGAATATAACCGATACCGATAAACTGCGTAAAATAACCCGGGTCCATAAAGTCGGAGCGCGCTACATGATAAGGTACGGCAATGGAGTCGTAATATTTGTAACCCGTAGTGAATTGCGATTCGAAACGAACACCCAAATAAGGTTTGAACGGTTCAAAATGATTGTAATCCAAATCCGATTCGAAGAAAATTTTATCCACCGATTTCCGGGTGCCCAAATTGGCTGTGTAAGTTTGCCCCCAGGCGAGATTCAAGACATTCCGCCAGTTAAAAATATCCCATTTTCCCGTCACATCGGCATCGTAATGAAATTGCCAGGAGTTCGTGTTGGTACCGCCGGCAGTCCAATTATCGTAGGTGTTGCGGGAGTATTTTACGGAAGCGACCACATCGGCGATCCAGTTTTCCGGAAGCGCGGAGGAAAACATTCCATTGGCAGCAAAAACGCCGGTAATAGAAATGAGCAACAGGCAAAGGATTTTTTTCATGTCGGAACCTCTATTTTTTTTCAAAATTAGTAAAACCAAGCCGGGATAGAATGGCGGTATCCGGTTCGCGGCGGAGTTCGGAACGGTAATTTTTGCGGAGTTTTTCGAAATTTTCAGGCGCGGCGCGCAAAAACGCATCGTCTTTTAAAATATCGTAACTTTTCCGGTAAAGCGTTTCGATGGCGCGGGGGAGCGGTAATTGGTAAAAATCCGGAGGGAGATCCGTTCCGGATGGCGGGAGTTTCACGCGGTAAGAGGCGAGTTCCGTAACCTCGAAAAAAGCCGCCCATTTTTGAATCATTTGCGTGGTCGCGTTCGCTTTCCCGTCGAGGCTGTAACCCGCAATATGAGGGGTTGCAATGGAAACGAGAGAAAGGAGTTTTTCCGGAATTTCGGGTTCTCCTTCCCAAACATCGAGAACTGCGCCGGCGATTTTCCCCGAAGCGAGAGAACCGGCGAGGAGTGAGTTATTAACGACAGCGCCCCGGGAAGAATTGATAAGCCACATTCCGGGCCTTACATTCTTGAAAAAAGATTGATCCGCGAGATGGAATGTGGAATCTTCGCCCGACTTGGTAAGAGGAACATGAAACGTGAGAATATCGGAATTGCGGACAAGCGTTTCAAAAGAATGAAACCCCGGCGCGCCTTCGCTCCGCGCCCGCGGCGGATCGCATAACAAAATGTTCATCTCAAGCGCGCGGGCGGCTTGCGCTACCCGGTTTCCGATATGCCCGGCTCCGGCGATACCGAGAGTAAGCGTATTCAAAGGTTTACCGCTCCGCGATGCGATTTCAAAAAGCGCCGAAAGAATATACTGGCAAACGCTCCCCGCATTGCAACCGGGCGCCGAAACCCATTGGATTCCCGCGCGTTCCAGATAATCCAAATCCAGATGATCGGTACCGATGGTTGCCGTCCCGATAAACTGGACCGCCGTCCCTGCAAGAAGCGATTCGTTGCAGAGGGTTCGGGTACGCACCAAAAGGGCGTCTGCGTTTTTTAAGACCGGCCGGCTGATTTCTTCTCCCGGCAAGTATATCACTTCGGAATAAGGCTCCAAAATGCCTTTCAAAAAAGGGATCGCTTCATCGACGACAATTTTCCGGCATTTCATGTGGCGGAATATAGTATCTTTCCTTTACCGATGAAAAAGTGTTTTTCGATTCTCGCCATCCTTTTTTGCGTCTCTTGGATTCAAGCCGAAGAGAAGCCTGCATGGACTTGGGAATGGGGGATTTCCGCCGGCAAACCGCTCCCTCTTTCGCTTCTTGGCGGCGTGCGTTACGAGTATTTTTACCTTCGCGGCGAAGGCATGGGTTACAGACAAGCGTCGAACGATTTCTGGTGCGGCGGCCGCGCTTCTTTGGGCGTCGCGCTTTTTAAAGAACTGCCGTACCGGCTTGAACTCGGATTGAGCGCCGGTTACTCTTACGCCGAAGCCCCTAACGATCTTCATGATTCGTTTAACGAGGCGAACGGAAACTATTTTCTTTACGATCACAACCGGGAAGAAACCGGCGATATCTCAGCAGAAATCGGCGCATTGTTTTTCGGATTTCATGTGCGCCTGGAAATCCCCGTTTATTACTTTATCGGAAATAAAAAACCGAATCTGTTGTGGAGAGCCGGGTATTTGTGGGAATTTTAAATACCCTCCGTCATTCCCGGGCTTGACCCGGGAATCCAATCGCGCAAGTTGGTAATTTCTCCGGCGGCGGTAAAAAATCTTTAACAACAGTTGCTTGAGACAACGAGGCTTCGATGCTTTGAGCGACTTTGGTTAATCATGACGGGTTATTTATTTTTGTCATTTCATAATAGGCCTGTACAACTGCTCATTTTCCTGTCTACGTCTGCCAACATCCTTCCAATTTCGGTTTCCACATCAATCCGTTCTTCCGAAACATTATTCCCATCTTCGACATCCCACCGGTTATGAGTATTTAATAAATATCTGAGTAACGGTTCAAAGAGAGACTTCGCCGTACTGGTAATTTCTTCACAAATATTCTCCGGATTGCAGAAGTCTTTTTTCAAAGTCAGTTCCCAATAACCGTTTCCCAAAATATTGTTGATTTCAACATGTCCTTTCTCATGAAAGGCAAGCAATGAATCCCCATGATCGACAATTTCCTTACTGGTTGTGGTCATTAAAATTTTAGTGACAAGTGTCAGCGTGATACTTTCTCCGGGTAAACACTGACAGTATTTTAATCCGCTGTATAATTCCCGTTCTTCCGCTATCACATTGAAATAGATACCAAACTCGTGCCAGGCAAGTGCATAACCATGAAGAGTGCCGTCTTCCGGTTCTACTTTGAAGCCGATAGAATCGAAATCAACCTCTAACGGGTAAATTTTCGAGAAATCATTAAAAGAACTCTGCCCCTGATAACCGGCAGACTTTTTGTTTCTCTTCCAAAATAACGGCCGCATGGTTTCAGGTTGCTTTGCCGTTCTCCTGCCGAGAGCATCGTAATAACGGCTCGGCGCCGGCTGGAATTCAAATTCGTCAAGTTGGTTTGCCGAATTATTCTCGAAACCGTCAAAACTCTTTCGAAGTACGCTTTGATTATTGCGGTAACTGTCATAAGCTTCTTCCGGGCAATAGATACCGGCTTCATTGCAAGAAACTTCCTTATACCACCAACCCACATTATTCGGAACAAAATCATTAACCCAAAGCCAGCTGTTACCGCATTCGTCTTTACGGTCGGGGTTGCATTTGTAACATTTGCCGTTCTTATTAAAGCATGCATCCAGCGGATAAAAAGGGACAACAGGGAGCGGGTGTGCGGGGCAAAATCCATCGGAAGAGGAACTGGAACTCACACTTGAGCTTGAACCGGACGATTCATCGGGAAAACAGGGAACTTCCTGATACCAATACCCCACATTCCCGGGCACAAAGTCATAAATCCAAAGCCATTCCTGCCCGCATTGGTTACCTCTCGCCGGATTACAGCGGTAACACTTACCGTTATTCTCAAAACAGGTCGTTAACGGACTTGCCGGAACCGAACGGAACGGGAACGCCGGGCA
>JAISUZ010000007.1 GCA_031271785.1 Fibrobacter sp.
TTTGGCGTGCGCCGGAGCCAAACCGCGCCCGTTTGCCGTCATTGACGGAAGTCCAAAACCGGCTCAAGCGGATCAGGCCACTTTGAAAGAAGCCATGAAAATGGTCGTCTCGGAGAAAAACGAACAGCAGAAAGTCTGGAAAATGGGAGGCTGGAATATTGCCGAATGGAAACTGGTACCGCCGGAAACAGACGATATGCTGACCCTGTACATGTCGAAGTTTGATCTGTTGATTGAAGTTTATATGAAAGACGGCTACTATCAATACAAATATGTCAGCAGCAAAAACCTGAATGCGAACGTAGAAAAAGGAACTATTCACAAAAATTATTACAAATGGATAAACAATCTCGATAAAAGCGCCTATGAAGCAATTCGTGAAATCAAAGGCGGCGAGATTCGCGAATAATCGGCTATCGAGTCACATTAAAAAACCGGGTTCCCGCCCGGTTTTTTTGGTTTTAAAGAATCCGGTTTCTTTCCCGTATTTTTATGGGTGGCTCCCTCCATTTCATTCCGGGACCGGGCTGGCATTTTACACGGCATCAAAGATGCCGGTAATAAGTATCACCGCAGACTTGGAAAGTCTTACATAACATCGCAACTAAGCTGATGCCGGTAAAACGGAGCCGCGCGGACATTTACCCAAAAGACAAAAATTCTGCGCGTCTCCGCAGTTCCTGTCGCATCCCTGCCACAGTTTCGCGCAGTTTCAACATGATACAAAAGACATTTTTAATGAGTATTGCTACCTGATTTTGCCAAAGTCAGTAAAAGGAAACTATATTTGATCGACACATTAAAGCGTCATTCAAATCCGCTTTTTACCCAAAAAGGAGTTTCTTTTGAATCTTTTTTCTCAAAAAATGACAATGCTGTTAGGCTTAGCGGCATTATCTTTTTCCCTTTTCGCCTGCGATGGCGACAGCAGTTCCGGCGGAGATGATAATACCGAATTATCAAGTAGTTCCATTGAAGCGGATGATTCGAGCAGTTCAAGTGAAATTACATTATCAAGTAGTTCTCTCAAGGATATAAGCGACCCGCTCAGCAGCAGCAGTTTGCAGGAAAATTCCTCGTCTTCGACCGAGAATACATCCGGTTCATCTTCAGCCGTAGAATCTTCAAGCAGTACGGTACCGGAAAGTTCAAGTAGCGGTGAAGAAGTTTCCAGCAGTTCGGTAATCGAAGAAAGTTCCTCTTCAAGTTTGGAATTGAGCAGCTCCGGTAAGGAACCGGAATCCAGTTCATCTTCCGTAAATAATATTTGCGGCAGTCAGGAATATGACCCGACCACAAAGTTCTGTGTTGGAAACAATGTTTACGATAAATGCGGCGGCATGGAATTTAACCCTGCCGAGGAACGCTGTTCCGCGGGAAAGGTAAAAAAATACGGAACTTTTACCGATTCTCGCGACGGCCAAATTTATAAATGGGTCGAGATCGGCGCGCAAACCTGGATGGCGGAGAATTTGAACTATACTTCGGCAAGCGGTTCTTGGTGTTATGATAATTTGGAGTCCTATTGCAACAAATACGGTCATTTTTACGATTGGAACACGGCAATGGCCGCTTGTCCCGCGGGCTGGCACTTACCGAATAATGAAGAATGGACAACATTGGTGGATTTTGTCGGCGGTGAAAATGCCGCTGTAGTCAAATTAAAAGCAAAAACCGGTTGGAATGTCAGTGGCACCACGGGCACGGATGATTACGGATTCTCCGCTTTGCCGGGTGGTCAGTACCAAAATTATAACAATATTCACGGTTTTTACGATGCCGTTATGAACGCCAATTGGTGGACAGCTACACAGTATGACAGTAGTAGTGCTTACCGCCGGTACCTATTTACTGCCGCTGATAATGTAGGTGAAAGCAGCCGCTATAAGAGCTACGGTTTTTCGGTACGCTGCATCAAAGACTAGTTTACCGGGGTTCAAACCAAGACTTTTCAATACAAGGGCGGTGACCATGCCCTTTATTTTTAGTTGCGCCCTTGTTGTTAATTTCTCTGTAATTTGTAGAGGAATAACCAGGAAATAGCACAGACTTGAAAAATCTTAGAGAATATCTTATGATAACAAATGGATAGAAATTTTTTAACTCTAAATATTCTGTGCGATTTTTTGTAAAACATCATCACTAATAGCATTAGAAAGGTGAGTATGCACATAGATATTCCCGGATTTGTGAAAACCATAACCATTAGGTAACGTTTTCTTCAATGAATGCAAATTCTTAAAATTCTGGAATAATCCCAACCCTGTCTGTTGGGAAATTTGATGAAGTTCCTTTGCAGCACGATAAGCTACAAAAATTTTCTTATTAGTTTCCTCTCTATTCGGAGGATTTAGCCATCGATCTAATTTTTTCAAATGGTTTAAATTATCGAGCGAATCAAGCAATTCGTTAAACTCATTCGGAGCTTTTATAAATAGGTTTGGACCCCGGATCAGGGTCCGGGGTGACGAAGGAATGTCATTCTACGGCAACGATCGTAGACAATGTTGCGGCGTAGACAGAGAAAATCTTACATGCCACCGCAAATTAAATTGATGCGGTAAACAATATCAGCTCACTTGCATTTTATACCGGATGAATTTGAGTTACATTTTCACATGAGCGCGGTTTCAATGGTTTGCACATCTATTGAGTTCGCACTTGCATGTAAGACTTTTCAAATGTGTGCCGCTACCTAGTTTTTCAAAACCTTTAGGCTGGAAGCCGCTCCGGTTTTGAAAAAAGTATTGGAATCGCACGAAGACACGTGAGGCAGGCGGAGGGTGCGCGCTTTGCGCGCAGTGCGCAGCACCGACCGGCGGGTAGCCCGGAGAACAGCCGACCCGGCGCGGAGGCCGGGATGTCAGGAGAAAATTGTTCAGGGTAACTGTGATTGCGCCGGGGCACGCCCATTATAATTTCATGCCGGATTCCTTATTCTTTTCTACTTTTCGCTCACAACGTTTTTGAGGTTTTTATGGCAAATTTTTCGGCGCGTTTTCACAATATTGACGGCGATGATTCTTATTCGCTCGACGAGGTCATTTACCGCAGTCCGGTGAATGGGAACCTTTTGGAAGTGCGGCACGATCGTACGGCGCTTGCGGAACGCTCGCCCGAAGAATGGAAGGCGCTTTTTGCCGCGCGGCGCGGGAGCTTTAAGCCCGCCGATATGTCCGGCATTTGGAGCAAGCGGGAAATGGTGCTGCCGGAGATTCCGGAAGAAGATATTGTGACGCTTCAGGAAGGTTGGAGCCCGCTGTTCGATGCTTCCGCTCTCGCGAAAGAACTCCATTTGAAAAAGCTGCAGGTGAAGCTTTGCGGCAATTCTCATACGGGGAGTTTTAAAGATTTGGGCATGACGGTGCTTGTCAGTCAAGTGAATCACATGATTAAAAAAGGGATTCCGATCGACGCGGTGGCTTGCGCGAGCACCGGAGATACGTCTGCCGCCCTTTCCGCTTTCTGCGCGAAAGCGGGGATTCCGAGTATCGTTTTTCTTCCGGCCGGAAAAATCAGTACCGCGCAGTTGATTCAGCCGATCAGTAACGGGAGTATCGTACTTGCACTCGATACGGACTTTGACGGTTGTATGCAAATTGTGCAGGAAGTGACTCAGGATAACCGCATTTACCTCGCCAATTCCATGAACAGCCTTCGGATCGAGGGACAAAAAACCATCAGTGTTGAAATTTGTCAGCAACTCGGATGGAATGTGCCGGATACCATCATCATTCCGGGCGGAAACCTCGGGAACGTGAGTGCGCTTGCTAAAGGTTTTGACGATTGCCTCGCCATGGGACTCATTACGAAAAAACCGCGCATTGTGGTGGCACAGGCAGAAAACGCGAATCCGTTCTACCTCGCTTATCAAAGGCATTTCGACCGCCTTGTTCCGGTGAAAGCAAAGAAGACGCTTGCAAGCGCGATTCAGATCGGAAACCCGGTGAGTTATCCGAAAGCAAAAAAAGCGATTGAAGATTATAACGGTATCGTGGTGGAAGTTTCGGAGCAGGAACTTGCCGACGCCGCTCACCGCGCCGATAGAACCGGGCTTTACTGCTGTCCGCACACCGGCGTTGCCCTCGGCGCGCTCGAAAAACTCCGCGCGGATAATACCATTACCGAGGATGAAGAAGTAGTGGTGATCAGTACGGCTCACGGGTTGAAATTCACGGAGTTTAAAGTCGGTTATCACGAAAATAAACTGGAAGGTATTTCTTCCAGGTATGCAAATCCGATTTTCAAAGCGGCTCCGGACATCGGAGAGGTGCGGGATATTCTTTCGCGGGAAATGAAAGCCCGGAGAAGATAAGGCGTTTGGTGAAGCAGGATTCCCCAACTCCCGAAATCAGCGCGTTTCTCCCGGTAAGCCGTGAGGAAATGGAGGCGCGAGGCTGGGATGAGGTCGATGTCATTATCGTGAGCGCCGATGCCTATGTGGATCATCCGTCGTTCGGGCACGCTGTGATTGCGCGCTTAATCGAACACGCGGGGCTCCGGGTAGCAATTCTTCCGCAGCCGAACTGGCGCGACGATCTTCGCGATTTTAAAAAACTCGGCAAGCCGCGGCTCTTTTTCGGTATTTCCAGCGGGATGGACAGTATGGTGAATCATTACACCGCCGCAAAACGTCTCCGGAGTAACGATGCCTATACTCCCGGCGGGAAAGCGGGGTTCCGCCCCGATTACGCCACAGCGGTTTATTCTAAAATCCTGAAACAGCTTTATCCGGATACGCCCATTCTTTTGGGCGGTTTGGAATCGAGCCTCCGCCGCATTACGCATTACGATTACTGGCAGAATAAATTAATGCCTTCGATTCTGGAAGAGACCGGCGCGGATCTGCTCGTTTACGGTATGGGAGAAAAGCCTCTTAAAGAGATTCTCCGGCTCCTGAAAAAAGGCGTGCCGTTCCATAATTTGACTTCGGTGCCGCAAACCGCTTTCCGCGTGCCTCAAGGGAGCGTTCCGAAAAACAAAGCCTGGGAAGATTTAACGCTCACAAGCCATGAAGAATGTCTTACGGATAAACGAAAGCAAATTCAAAATTACCGCGCCTTTGAGACCGAGAGCAACCGCGTTCACGGAAAGCGGCTCCTGCAAAATGTGGGCGCGCATACGATTGTTCTGAATCCTCAGTACCCTCCCCTCGCCTACGGTGAGCTGGACGAGAGTTTCGAATATCCTTACACGCGCTTGCCTCATCCGCGTTATCAAAAGCGAGGCGCGATCCCTGCTTACGAGATGATCCGGTTTTCAATCAATTCACACCGCGGTTGTTTCGGCGGTTGCAGTTTTTGCGCGATCAATGCGCATCAAGGCAAGTTTATCGCAAGCCGCACTCCGGAAAGCATTCTCCGCGAGGTGGATATCATCACGAAACTTCCGGGTTTTGCGGGAACCATTACCGATTTGGGCGGCCCTTCCGCGAATATGTATAAAATGGGCGGAAAAGATTTTTCGCGGTGTGAAAAATGTACGCGGCCGAGTTGCGCTTTCCCGAAAATTTGCGACAACTTAAACACAAGCCACGCGGAGCTTCTCGAACTTTACGAGGCGATCCGGAAACACCCGAAAGTTAAACATCTTTTTATCGGGAGCGGTATTCGTTACGATTTATTCCTGCAAAAAACACACGATAAAACTCTCGCGGAAAGTCACCGGAAATACCGCGAAGCGCTGATTGCGCATCATGTGAGCGGGCGTTTGAAAGTAGCGCCCGAACATACTTCCGACCATGTTCTCGAAGTGATGCGGAAACCGAAGTTTGCACTTTTCTACGAGTTCAAGGAACTTTTCGATAAACAAAATAAAGCCGCCGGAAAAAATCAGCAGCTCATTCCTTACTTTATCTCCAGTCACCCGGGCTGTACCGAAGCAGATATGGCCGAACTCGCGCTGGAAACCAAGCAACTCGGGTTTCAGCTGGAACAGGTGCAGGATTTCACACCGACTCCCATGACTTATTCTACGGAACTTTATTATGCGGAAATGTTCCCCGGGAGCGGCGCGCCGCTTTATGTGGCGAAAACGCCTGAGGCTAAAAAGAACCAGCAGCGATTTTTCTTTTGGTATATCCCCGAAAACCGCCCGTGGATCAAGAAAACGCTCGACGATTTAAGCATGGGGAAAGTTTCCCGGCTGCTCCTTTCCAGAACCTCCCTCGAAGAAAACAGAACCTATTTCCCAAGCAAAGAACGCGCCCGAAGCCCCGAAAAAGTTAAGCATCCGGCAGCGGATCAAAAAAACCGGAAACGGCCGCCGCATCGGCGGTAATCCCCGCTTTCAATTCTTCGATCGAACCGAATTTTTTTTCCGGACGTAAAAACTCGAGAAGATCAATGTTGAGCGTAGCTCCGTAAAGATCTCCGGAAAATTGAAGCAAGTGCGCTTCTACAACGAGCGATTTTCCGCCGACGGAAGGTTGGCACCCGATGTTAATCACCGCCCGGTGCACGGAATGATCGGAAAGAATCACGCGCCCTGCGTACACTCCGTTTTTAGGAATTAATTTGTGTGTTTCCGGTTCCAGATTTGCGGTCGGAAATCCGAGCGTGCGTCCCAATTGTTTTCCCGGAACGACGGTTCCCCGGATACGGTAAGGTTTCCCGAGAAACTCACGGCTTTGCTTTAAGTCGCCTTTCAAAAGAAGTTCGCGAATCACAGAGGAACTCACCAGCGTGGAACCGATCATGACCGCGGGGAGTTTTTCCGAAAGCATTTTCGGAAAGGCTTCGGTGAAAGAATCAAAACTGCCGCGGCCGGCGGCTCCGAAATGATGATCGTGACCGAACACCATATATTCCGTGCCGATCGAAGGGATCAAAACCGTACTTACAAAAGAATCAAAAGGCATGCCCGCAAGTTCCGGGTTAAACGGGAGTGTGATAAACTCAAGCCCGAGCGATTCTACAAACTCTTTTTTTTCCGCAAGCGTTGTGAGGAGCTGCGGTGCGCCGGAAGGCGCTAACACATAGCGCGTGTGCGGTTCAAAAGAAACCACCGCCGGAATCAGATGCTTTTCTTCCGCGATTTCCTTGATTCTTTCAAAAATCTTTTGGTGGCCCGCGTGGCAGCCGTCGAAATTACCGACCGAAACAACGCGCCCCATCATACCCCGTTCCCCACAAAAATCCGGGGTAAAATACGCCCCGGTTCATAGCGGCAAAGATAAGTTACCTGACCGTCTTCCCCGGCGACAAACACAAGGTTTTCCGGATTTTTTATGCTCGACTCCTGAAAAATCACCGTTTGTTTCCAAGGGATCCAATTGCCGTTGCGGATCACCGCGAGTTCCGCTGCAGATAAAGTAAGTACCGGAAAAGGAACGAGCGCTTGAATCGGGATAAGGTTTGCCTGAGTAATATTTTCCACCGGGTGCGCGTCTTTCACGGAAACCTGCCCGATGCGCGTGCGCCGAATTTGAGAAACCGAAGCAAACGAGCCGAGGGCGCGGCCGATATCTCTCCCGAGGGAACGGATATAAGTGCCCTTGGAGCAATCGCACTCAAAATCAAATTCGGCAAAAAACTTCCCCGAAAACCCTTCCGTGACCGCGGGAAGTTTCTCCGTCAAAGTGAGGCGGTAAATCTCCACAGAGCGCGCCGGAAGTTCAAACTCTTTCCCGCGGAGCATTAAATCCGAGGCGCGCGTACCCGATACTTTGACCGCGCTGTAATCGGGCGGCACTTGTTTAATGCGCCCCGTAAACGCCGGGAGAATATTCTCCGCATCTTTGCGTTCGATTTTCACGGTTTCGGATTGTTGAGTGAGTTCGCCGTCCCATTCGAGCGTGTCGGTTTCATAACCGAAATGCAAACGAAACGAATAACTTTTATCTTCGGCTTCCAAAAAAGGGAGTAAACGAGTGGCCCTGCCGATCCCTGCAATAATCAAACCGGAAGCTCTCAAATCCAAAGTACCGGCATGCCCGACCCGTTTGGTTCCAAAAATTTTCTTTAAAGGGAATAAGGCCTGAAAAGAAGTTTTTCCTACCGCTTTATCCAGCAGGATAAATCCGGAATGCTCCATTTAGGGCTCCTCTAAAAATGGCGTTGCGTTCATGACGAGGATTGGTGATACCGCTTTTCGGGCATAAAATATAGGGAAATGGGATAAGGGATATGAATTTTTCACATCCCTTATCCCTAACTTTCATACAAGCAAGAACTGAATTAATACGATGCGTTATTGCCGGTTTCATAGGAAATGAATTTTTAGAGGAACCCTTTAGTCGAGGTCACCCTTTTCGCGAAGTTCATGCAAGATAGACTGAATATGCATGGCGTGCTCCAAGTTTTCATCCAGGACAAATTGAAGTTCGGGAACTTTCCGAATCTTGATTCCTTTGCCGAGAACCTGGCGAATGAAACTCGCCGATTGACGAAGCCCGATCATGGTGCTTTGCTTTTCTTTATCCGAGCCCATTACCGAAACATATACTTTCGCATAGCTTAAATCTTCGGTAACATCAACGCGGTTAATGGTCGCAAAACCAATACGCGGGTCTTTCAAACCTTTTTGCAGAAGCTTGCTGATTTCTTCCCGGAATAATTCCCCAAGCCTTTCCATGCGGCGGCTCATGCATTATCCTTGCCGGCCGCTTCGGCGGCTTCTTTTTCTTCACGAGCCACATCGGCGAGGGTACGCGCGACTTTCACTTCCTTGAAGAACATCAGCGTATCGCCTTCCTTAATGTTTTCGTAACCGCGAAGGCCGATACCGCATTCAAACCCGCGGCGCACGGAAGATACATCTTCTTTTTCGCGCTTCAAGGATTGAACCACAGTAGAACCGAGTTCCACACCGTCACGGTAAACGCGTACCTGACTGTTGCGGTTTACTTCGCCGTCGATCACCATACAGCCTGCAATCAAGCCGACTTTCGGAATCTTAAAGACTTGACGGATTTCCGCTTCACCCACCATTTCTTCACGGGTAATCGGTTTCAAGAGCCCTTCGACCGCATTCTTCACATCTTCAAAGATATCGTAAATCACGCGGTAAGTCTTGATTTCCACGCCTTCTTTTTCCGCCATCGAACGAATCGGGAGAGTCGGCATAATGTGGAATGCAATAATAATCGCATTGGTTTGAGAGGCAAATTGAATTTCGGTATCGCTGATAGCGCCCACACCCTTTTGAAGAATGTTGATGCTCACTTCACGGTTGGAAAGTTTTTCAAGACCGGCGGCAATCGCTTCGGCCGATCCGCCCGTATCCGCTTTCACAATCAGGCGGAGTTCGTTTCCTTCGCGCGCTCTATCCAAAGTAGCGCGGGCGCGGAGCTTCCTTTCGCGGTCTTCCATCCGGCGGCGGGAAGCAAATTCGCGGGCGGTCTTTTCATCTTCCATCACAATTAAATCATCACCGGCCTGCGGAGTACCGTCAAATCCGAGCACCTGGCACGGAGACGAAGGAGGAGCTTCCTTAACAGGGTTTCCGCGGTCGTCGAACATAGCGCGCACACGCCCGTAATGAATTCCGCAAACAAAAGGATCGCCCACATGAAGCGTTCCGTTTTGAATCAGAACGGTCGCCATGGAACCTTTACCCACATCGAGTTTCGATTCTACCACAGCACCGCGGGCATGGGTATTCGGGTTTGCTTTGAGCTCCAGAATTTCAGTTTCGAGAGCGAGCGTTTCCAGGAGTTTTTCCATCCCTTGACCGGTACGCGCCGAAACTTCGATACAGCTTGTGGTTCCGCCCCATTGTTCCACTTCAACGCCGCGATCGGCGAGTTGAGCGCGGATTTTATCCACATTGGCGGTCGGCAAATCAATCTTGGTAATCGCAACGACAATCGGTACTTTCTCACGGTGTGCGAGTTCAATGGATTCCACCGTTTGAGGCATCACCATCGAGTCGGCAGCCACCACGAGCACAATCACGTCCGTCACGCGGGAACCGCGGGCGCGCATCGCGCTGAACGCTTCATGGCCCGGAGTATCGAGGAACGTGACTTTCCCTACGGGAGTCGTCACTTCATAAGCGCCCATGTGCTGAGTAATGCCGCCCGATTCTTTGGAAACCACGTTTGCTTTCCGGATCCAGTCGAGAAGCGAAGTTTTACCGTGGTCCACATGCCCCATCACCGTCACTACCGGCGGGCGCGGCACCATATCTTCGGGAGCGTCTTCATCGAGCCCGAGGGAACTTGCTTCATATTCATCCATCAACTGAACGTCATAACCGAATTCATCGCCGATAATCTGAATGGTTTCAAAATCAAGGCGGGAATTGCGATTCACATTCATTCCCATTTCCATACATTTGGCGATCACACGGTTAGGCTGTAAATCCATCATTCCCGCAAGTTCGGCAATCGTGATAAAATCGGAAGTTTTCAAAACCGGTTTTTCAACGCCGCCGTCTTCTTCGGAATGTTCTTTATGATAAACTTTTTTGACCGGATTCTTGGAAAGCGAAGCCATCACGCGGGAAACATTCTGACGAACCACTTCCTGCTGTTCCTTCTGCCGTTCGTTCTTGAAATCGGCGCCGCGTTGTTTACCCTTATCGCGTTTACCGCCCGAAGAAGAACGATTGCCGCCGGTAGCCCCTTTCGCCGGAGCCTGCGGCATGAAAGCGGCGCCGGTTTGCGTGCGCGCAGCGCCGAAAGCATCTTGCATGGAACTTCCGGAAAATCCGCCGGTGCGATTCCCGGCAGGGCGGTTTCCGCCCGGACGGTTATTTTGACCGCCGGTTGCCGAAGCGGGAGTTCTGCCGAAAGTTCCGGTGTAACCCTGTTGGTTATTGCCGGCGGGGCGACTGCCGTTTCTGTCTTTATTAAAACGATTCCGGTTTTGCCCGGCACCCGCCTGACTTGCCATTTGCTTGGACTTTTCAATACGGGCAAGCACTGCGGCATCGGGTTTAAACACCTGCGCTTTCATCGCGGAGGTTTTCGGTTCAAAAGTTTTTGCCGGTTCGGCCGGTTTCGATACCGAAGCTGCCGGTGCGGCAGGAGTTACCGGTTTCGGCGGCGTTGCGGATTCGGCCTTCTTCTCATGAACGGGAGCGGAATGCGCCGCCGGTTTCTTTACGGCCGCTGCCGGTTCGGATTTCTTTTCCGGAGCGGGAGCCGCCGGTGCGGTATGCACTTTCGGTTCCGCAGACGCTTTCGCCGCCGGGGCTGCGGGAGCATGCGGTTTCGGCGGACTCGCTTTGGGAGCCGAGGCGGAAGCCCCGGGCGTTCTCCGCACGGAAACCTTAACGCCGCCCTTAACCACGTTCGTGGAGACTTCACCGCGGCTGGCCGTTTTCTTTTTAGGAGCCGGCGATTCCGGAGCCGCCGCCGAAGAATCCGGAGTGGCTGCTTTTTTACGAGCGAGCATTCTATTGTTTTCTTCCACCACTTTGGACTCAATCGCATTCAGCTGCGAGAGCGGTACCGGCGAAAAATGAGTGCGCACCGTAGCCCCGCTCTCACGGAGATGCTTCATCACGATATCGACCAGGACATTTTTTTTCTTGGCCCAGTCCGCCGGTTTCATTTGTTCTTCATTACTCATCGACTCGTTAGCTCCAGTAGGCTTAAATTATTCAGCCTCGCCTGCGTTTTCTTCCACTTGATTTTCTTCTACTTTATCTTCAATCTTATTTTCTTCGGCAGTGGCTGTTTCCGCTTCCGCCGGTTCGTCTTCTTCGCGGAAAAGACCTTCCAACTCACGCTTGTCACGGTGCGGAGCCAGGATACGCTGTTTGTCGGCATCGCTTTTTTCAGACCATTCTTTTTCACCGAACACCACTAATTCGCGTTCCACCAACTGAGAAGCGAGCCGCACGTTCTGACCGTTACGGCCGATCGCCTGAGCGAGCCCTTCGTCTGCCACCACAATCACCACGCGGTTTGTACCGGCCACTTCCGAAAGTTTCACAATGTTTGCGGGAGTCAGGGCGCGGCGAATATAAGTCGCGATATCCGCATCCCAATGCACAATATCAATACGCTCGTTCGCAAGTTCGCGAACAACCGCCTGAACGCGGTTTCCTTTCATGCCCACGCAAGCGCCCACCGGGTCAATGCGTTCGTCTCTCGAATACACGGCAATTTTCGCGCGGTAACCCGGATCGCGGGCCACGCCTTTAATTTCCACCGTACCTTCATAAATCTCAGGCACTTCCTGGCGGAAAAGTTCGGCAAGGAACATCCCGTTTGCGCGGGAAAGAATCACTTGCGCGCCGCCCTTTGCCGATTCCGTAACATTGGCGATCACCGCTTTCACGGAACTGCCCTGATTCAAACGTTCCTTTCCGATCTGTTCCTTAAAAGGAAGCACGGCTTCGGTTTGGCGGCCGATGGAAACGATAAAGTTTTTGTTTTCGATACGCACCACTTCGCCGTTCACCATGGTGCCGATACGGTCGCGGTAAGTTTCGAAAACCTTATTGCGTTCGGCATCGCGGATGCGCTGAATCAAAAATTGCTTGGAAGTCTGAATCGCCTGACGGCCGAAAGCGGAAACCGGCACTTCCATCTCGAGAAGGTCGCCCGGAAGCGCGTCTTCGTTAAATTCGAGAGCCTCATCGAGGAGCATGTAACCTTCATCCATCGCCTGTACTTCTTCGGCAGTCATGGACGGATCGTAATCGGGATAATCATCCACCACTTCCACGCGGAGAAACACGCGGATATCGTTTGTTTCGGTATCGATATCCACATCGATCTTCTTGTTAATTTGCAAGTATTTGCGCGCCGCAGAGATTAAAGCGTCCTTAAGCGACTCTACCACAATGGCATCATCGACGTTTTTATCTTGAACCACCAACTTGAGCGCTTCGACCAGATTCAGTTTTTGCTGTTCGTTTTTCATAAGAACCTTTATCCCTAAAATTGAATATCCACTTTTGCCGACAAAATCGCTCCGCGAGCAATTTCAATTTCTCCGGCGTTACCTTTAAGCACCAGTAAAATCTTTTCGTCGTTCACCGATTTCAAAACGCCCGTCACCGCCCGTCCGGTATCCTGCGTCACGCGGATCGTCCTTCCGATATTGCGTTCAAAATCGCGGACAGACTTCAAGGGGCGGTCCACACCGGGAGAAGAAACCTCAAGCGTGTAAGCGCCGTCGATCAAATCGGGCTCGGCATCCAAAGCAGCGGCGAGATGCCTGCTGACCTGCGTGCAATCTTTGATGGTGACCCCATCCGGTTTATCAATGTAAAGCCGAAGTACTTTTCGCTTTCCCGCTTGAAACAAATCGCGCTCCACCAACTCGGCCGAAGCAGACTGACAAGCCTCTGTAATTAAAGCGTCTAATTTTTCGCGTGTTTCCAAAAACACCTCATAAAGAAAAGAGCGTTCTCACGAACCGCCCGATTAACAGAGCAAATAGAGAAAAAAAAAGACGATTATGCAAGCATATTCTTTCATTTTAACTCAAATAAAGGATCATTTCGTGTCCGGCAATGCAAAGTAAAGCCCATTTCCGCTTCCCGAAGCCGGGGAACGCGCTCCGAACAATCCCGCCGCCATACTCGCAGCCAAAACAAATTTCCGGAAAAAGCGGGAATCAAATTACTATTTTATGCCGCATGATCGGAAAAATTTTAATCGTCCTCGTCACTCTCGCCGGAGTATTCTTAACCTTCCGTTACTGCCGTCAGAATTTAATCCGCATCCGTGAAAAAAACCGGGCGATCCGGGAACCGTGGAAACGCGCGCTGAATTATCCGTTCACAGTCCTTTGGTACGGCTACCTCTTTGTCTTTTTTTTCGGACTCACCATCAATAATCTGATTTTAGGATAACGTCTCCGGGCGTACCGGCGCGGTTTTCATGCCGGTGTTATATGAGCGCGCCGGGGCGCGCCCTTCTCTTTACAGAAGTCGTAACAGCAGATAAACCGCGGCGCCGGCTCCATAACCGAGCAAAGCGAGAGGCGCTACCCGGCGCAGGTACCATCCGAAAGAGATTCCTTTTTCGATGCCCATGGTGGCCACTCCGGCAGCGGAACCGATAATCAGAATACTGCCGCCCGTACCCGCGCAGTAAGCGAGGAATTCCCAAAGCAGAGAGTCCATCGGGAACTGAGCGAGGTCATACATCCCGATAGCGGCCGCGACGAGCGGAACGTTATCGACAACAGAGCTCACCAGTCCGATAATGAGAGTGATGACGCTGATGTTTCCGACGGTTCTGTCGAGCATTTGCGCAAGGGCGTTCAGCTGCCCGGCAGCACCGAGAGCCCCGACGGCAAGCAAAATACCGGCAAAGAAGAGAATGCTCGGAATATCCACAACTTTCAAAATATTGCTGATGGATGGATGGATATTCTCCTCGCTGCCGTCTTTACGCCGTATGAGTTCGGCAATCAGCCACAGGGTTCCGAGCGAAAACATCATGGCAATGTAGGGCGGAACATGCAATACGCTTTTGATCACGGGCACCATCAGGAGCCCACCGATTCCCACTACAAAAATCACATTACGGTCCCAGCAGGAAACCTCCGCTTTCTTAAACTCCTCCTGTTCCTTGGGAGGGCGTACCGTACCGTGCAAAATGCGGGTGACAATCAGGAGAGGAACCAGCAGATTGACAACACTCGAAAGGAAAACGCGTTCAAGAATTCCCAGAGCGGAAATCTGTCCGCCGATCCACAGCATGGTAGTAGTCACGTCTCCAATGGGAGAGAACGCACCGCCGGCGTTAGCGGCGATAACAATAATAGCGGCAAAGAACAGGCGCGTTTTGATTCTCGGAAGTAACTTGCCGGTCAGCGTAACCATCACGATTGCCGTCGTCATATTATCCAGTACGGCGGACATAAAGAAAGTAATCCAGGCGATAATCCACAATAATTTACGAACACTATTGGTTTTGATGCGCGATGTGATGAGGGTAAAACCGTCATTGGCATCCACCACAGCAACGATCGTCATGGCGCCCATCAGGAAAAACAGAATGGGACTCATGTCGTCCAAAGTTTTTAACAGATCGTTTTCCGCTGTTTCCGGACTGATAATAAACCAGATAAGCCAAAGCAGGTTCCCCAGAAATAACGCCGTTGCGGATTTGGTAATTTTTATCGGATGTTCCAGCGCAATCAGAACGTAACCGATTACAAAGAGAACAGAAATCAAAACCATGATCACCTCTATACCTGTTTAATGCGCTGAATATAGGTTTAAATACAGAGAACACAGAATTCGCGAGAAAACTTCGCACAAAAACCCGGGTAAACAGGATAAATTAAGGACGTTTTATATGGAACCTCCGGTGAAATTACGGAAAGGCGGAACATGTTTAATTACGTCATCTTAAACGGCGAAATTTCCATAGAAGTTCTTTTAAAATGGGCGTGCCCCGGCGCGCTCATATAATGCCGGCATGAAAACCGCGCCGGGTCGGGCTGTATTGCACTAAGGCGAAAATCGCCAAGTGCAACGGAGCTTCGCGAGTCTGCTCTTTGGGTTTGTTCTTCACCGCGAATCTCCGCCCTTCGGGTCACCATCCCTCACGCGTAAACCGGGGCGAAAATATTCGACCCCTATCGCCGTTATTGCCCTGTTCAAATCAAAGTCTGCGCCGCCGCTTGGTCAGGATCCAATTTTGTTTTTCTTTGGATGCTGAACCGAGTTCAGCATGACAACGCAATAATAGTTATGCTTGTCCGGGGTGACGATGGTATGTTCTTCGTGATTTCAATGACTGAATTCTCCATTTATGCATCCACATAGATCGTCATCACGAGCCACCCCCCTTTTTTGTCATCGCGAACGCGGGGCACGTGCGGCGATCAAAGATACTTTGTCATTCTCGGACTTGATCCGAGAATCCAGTAAAGAACAATACAGGGTCCGCATGGCCACGAGCTCTGCTCTCGCCATGATAAATTCATCGCCGCTTTGTCCCAAATCCCAATTCCCTGTTTGCAATTCCCGAGGAACTCGGTAGCAATTTTTTACCCATGAGCGCGGTTTTCAATGCTCCGCGACAAATTTTTAGGCTGGAAGCCGCTCCAATTTGTCGCGGAGCGTTGGAATCGTGCGAACATTGCGTGAGGCAGGCGGAGGGTGCGCGAAGCGCGCAGTGCGCAGCACCGACCGGAGGGTAGCCCGGAGCCACGCCGACCCGGCGCAAATATCAATTACAAATTACGTCATTCGTAATCGACTTTCATGCCGGCGGAACATGACGCGCCGGGACACGCCCAAAACAAAAACCCGCCTCTCCGGATTTAAAACCGGAGAAACGGGTTTCGCATTGAATGGAGGTGAGGGGAGTCGAACCCCTGTCCAAAATCTCATCCGCGTGCGCTCCTACATGCTTTCCCTTCGTACTTAAGGTCTCGCCTGACTCACGCCCGAGAAGGTCGGCGCAAAATCAAACCAGCTCAGTAAATTTCAGACTCTGCCCCCGAGCATGACAAAATCCAATCCCGTATTGCGACCGAACTTCGACCCCCACGGGAGAGGCGCCGGGCTCGGCGTTGCTTTTAATTAAGCAGCGAGTGCGTAGTTTTCGTCTGCACTTGTGTTTTTCCGGCTTTTTACGAGGCCAGCCGGGCCCTCGGCATGCAACTTACGGTTCAGTGACCCTGTCGAAACCAGAGCACCCCCGAAATAAGCAGGTCTTGTGGTCATTCACGTCAACGCCCATCTTTTGATGCCTTTTCGCGCATCAATCGAGTTCGAGCGGTCATGAAAGACTTTTTAAGTGTGCGCCATACTTCGTTAAATTTTCTTGCAATACCACCAGTATTCCCGCGAAAATTTGCCTTGTCTGACACAGAATTCATTTCAAAACCTAAACATTTCGATGAATGACCACAAGACCCGGACTAATATAGTAAATTCGCCGGAACGAAGCGGAAAAAGTTATTTTTTAACACTAGAACCTTATAAGGAATCCGTATGAAAATTTTATTGATCGGCGGCACCGGAACCATCAGCAGCGCCATTTCCAAACGTCTTCTCGCCGAAGGGCACGACTTGTATCTCCTCAACCGCGGTAACAGAAAACAGGAGTTTCAAGGCAAACTTCACACTATTGAAGCAGATATCAACGATGAAGAAAAAGTCCGCAACCTGATCCGGGATTTGAGTTTCGACGCGGTTGCCGATTTCATCGCCTGGGTGCCGGAAAATCTGGAACGGGATTACCGCCTCTTCAACGGAAAAACGAGACAATTTATTTTCATCAGTTCCGCATCCGCTTACCAAAAACCGCTTTCCGATTACCGGATCACGGAAGCGACGCCGCTTGCAAATCCTTACTGGGAATACTCCCGCAACAAAATCGCCGGCGAAGAATTTCTAATGAAAATGTATCGCGAAAACGGATTCCCTATTACAATCGTCCGCCCGAGCCACACTTACGACGAACGCTCGGTCCCGCTCGGCGTACACGGTGAAAACGGCAGCTGGCAAGTCGTGAAGCGCATGCTCGAAGAAAAACCCGTCATTATCCACGGCGACGGTACTTCTCTCTGGACCATGACGCACAACAGCGACTTTGCCGAAGCCTTCACAGGACTTCTCGGAAACATCCACGCTATCGGCGAAGCGGTGCAAATCACCTCCGACGAAACCCTCACCTGGAACCAAATTTACGCTTGCATTGCCGGCGCGCTCGGCGTGAAACTGAAACCCTGCTATGTGCCCTCCGACTTTCTTCAAGCCGTCAGCACTTACGACTTCACCGGAAGTCTCACCGGCGACAAAGCGAACTCCGTCGTGTTCGATAACGCTAAACTAAAACGCCTCGTGCCCGGATTCACCGCCAAAAAACGCTTCGACCAGGGAATCCGCGAAACCATACGCCATATCCTCGCCCACCCCGAACTCCAAAAAGAAGACCCGAAATTCGACGCCTGGTGCGACCGCGTGATCGAAGTCCTCGAAAAGGCAAAAAAAGAATTTTAGCATGCCCCGGGCATGAAAATTAGGGATTCGGGACAAAGCGGCGATGAACTTGTTATGGCGAGAGCATCGGCCGCGGTCATCCGGATTCTGTATGGTTCCTCACCGGATCGCCACGGTGATGACATTACGAACAGGAGGCTGCGGAATAAGTATGCCCGCAGATTTAGAAAGTCTTACATAACATCGCAAACCGAATGGATGCGGGAAACCAGCCGCGTGTCCCGGCGACGGGTGAAGCCGATAAAAGACACGCGATTAAGCGGGGCTGAAGCGAGGGGAAAGTGGTTTTAATGTTCTTTAAAATAATGCTTTAAAATGTTCACGACTTCTTTGATATCTATCGGTTTTCCGACATGTCCGTTCATGCCGCATTTCAGGCATTTTTCAATGTCTTCCCGGAAAACGTTAGCGGTCATCGCGATAATAGGGATTTCTTTTGCCCGGAAATGAGATAAACTCCGAATACGGCGGGTCGCCTCGTAGCCGTCCATTTCGGGCATTTGAATATCCATGAAGATCAGTTCGTAACGGTTGGGGTCTTCTTCGAATTTCTCAAGCGCTTCTCTACCGGTTTCGCAGAATTCAATTTCAAGCTCGGTAGACTCTAAAAGAGCTTTTATAATTTCACGGTTAATCTCAACATCATCGGCAAGCAGAATGCGGTGGCCGGCAAAACAAGTTTCTTCCTCTTGCGTTTCTTCGTGAAGGTTCCGCGGCTGAATATCCAGGCATTCGTTCACGCAGTTCAGTATATCATCTGGGAATACGGGTTTCGGCAAGAAACGATCCACCCCGGCGCGGCCGGCTTGTTCGGCAATAACGCTCCATTCCATAGCAGATATCATCACCACAACGGAACGATTTTGCTCCTGAGACTTAATTTGCCCGGTGAGTTCCAAGCCGTCCATATCCGGCATTCGCCAATCCACAAAATAAATGTCGTAATCACCGTTTTGCTTAATAAGATTTAAGGCTTCATCGCCGCTTGCGGCGGTGTCGCAATAAATACCGAATTCCAGCATGGTTTCTTTGAAATATTCCCGAATCTCGGCGGAATCATCCACCGCCAAAATACGGATATTATCTTTCCGGGCATCTTCGCGCAAGATGTTTTTAAGAGCAGGATCGTTTTTCTTTTTGAGCGGTACGCAAAATGAAAATGTAGAACCCTTATGTAATTCGGAGGTAACCCAAATACGCCCATGCATGAGTTCCACAATCCGTTTGGAAATGGCTAAGCCCAAGCCCGTACCACCGTAACGCCTGGAGATACTGCCGTCCACCTGCTCGAAGTTCGTAAACAGGTGGGGAATTTGCTCGGCGGAAATACCGATACCGCTGTCAATAACATCCACTTGCACGGTATAAATATCGTCGTTCCGTTCTACTAAAAAAACATCCAAACGGATATGGCCGCTGTTATCGGTAAATTTAATGGCATTAAAAAGAAGATTGGTGATCACCTGAGTCAAACGCTGATCGTCGCCGATAAAGTTTTCGGGAATATTTTTATCAATACGAACGGTAAAATTCTGTTGCTTTTCTTCAATCTTAAACGTATTAACGTTCACTACCCGCTGAATCATGGCTTCAAAGTTAAATTCGGCGTCAAAAAGTTCCAGTTTACCCGATTCTATTTTGGAAATATCCAAAACATCGTTGATCACACCCAAGAGATGCCGGGAAGCCTCGTTCATTTTATTCAAAGAATATTTGATGCGAGCCATATCTTCCGATTTGTCGGCAATACTCACCATACCGATAATGGCATTCAGAGGAGTACGCATTTCGTGACTCATGCGGGACAAAAATTCCGACTTCGCCTGTGTGGATTGCTCGGCGATCCGGCGCGCCTCTTCGGCGGCGGCAAGAGCATTCCTGAGAGCGGTAAAATCCAAAAGGATCAGCATAAAAGCCGCCACATTCCCCATGTCGTTAATCATGGGAATGAGCTGTAAAATATAGTGGCGGAGAACACCCGGCTGAAAAGCAATATCGAGCTCAAACTCAATACGACTCTTGCTGACGAACGCCGAATGAAAGCATTCGGAAAGTTTTGAAAGCAAAACCGAATCGATAAAAGGCGAAAAAAGTTCCTCGCCGGTTTTACCGCGCCACATATTTTCCACCGGATTGCCGCAACGGGAAAGAAAAGATGCGCTCGCGTAAACCATCTTGCCTTCGTGATCGAAAAGCAAAATAATATCGGGACAGTTCCCCAAAAGAAGCCGCATGTACTGCTGCAATTTGAACTTTTCGGCATCCGCCAATTTCTTGAGATTGGTATTAGCCCGCTCGCTGACTTGACTGCGGCGGCCGATATCTTTTTGGCGGGCAAGTTCGCGTTTTAAACGAGAGTTTTCCCTGGTGAGTGCGGCGATCTCCGTTTGGAGCGCCGCCTCTTTTGTTTCATCAAGATTTTCTAACGGCATCTTGGCAGAACGCTTTTATCCAATCTAAAAAGCGCAAATGATCAAAGTATCGTTGTGGTTTTTATTCGTAATGGAACCGGACACAGTGCTATACACCGGACAAAGCTCGCCGCCCGAATAAGCAATCGTATAGGGAATCCCGGAAGGAGCTAAAATCGAATGAATCTTCTCCATCTCGGTCGCGTACTCATAACCTAAAGCGAGATAACGGCCCACGCAGGAGAACATCAGCATACCGCTGAAATTACCGGACGCAAGCACTTCCTGCAACCGTTTACCGGCAGTATCAATCACCGCATCGCCGTCGAGAGTACCCACCGAAATAATGGAACCCACGGGAATATTACCGCCGCAAACCGCACTGCCGTCCGGCGTAACGGCAAATGTCGCGCGCACCACAGGCTCCGTACCGTCGTTCATGTCAATAATAAACGGGAAAGAATTCACGCCCGAAATAGAACCGTCTTCATTCTTTTCAAGCCCGAGGCTCATTAAGTACTTGACAACCGGTTCGTTATTCACCGCTTGAAGCTGATTGCCGCTTGAGGCGGAAACCAAACCTTTTTCCCGAAAAACTTTTTCCGGTGAAATATTGGCGATAAAAAATTTAGGGTGAATATCGCCTGCAAACAAAACAAAAGCGTAACGGTCTCGATAAGACTCGCCGCGGTACAAAACCTCGGCATGGTGGTAATCGTCATAATGATCCACCGCGAGAGAACCGAAATTAGGCACGCCGCCCGTGATAGCGCTCAGCGCATTAGCGTAAAAGTCGCCGCTGATATTCATTAAAAGCGGAGCGCAGCTTAACATAAGCGCCGGCTTTCCGGGAAGCTTTGCCAAAGCTTCGGCGTAAGCTTTCTCCAGCACCGCCGGGTCCTCTTCCGTAAGAGCATCGGATAACCCGACGGAAAAAGAAACGGAATCGCTTGTAAAAACAGTGAGGGTTAAAAGAATATCTCCGTGGCTCGTATCTGTTTTGCTCGCAATAGTGGTAGTGCCGATCACCTCAAACGGCAAAGCCGCGCACACCCCCTGATAGATGCCGGAATCAATAAAATCGGCATAACAAGTGATCAGCCCGACCGAATTTTTTAACAAGGGCCCGAGCTTACTTTTAATATCATTCACGGCAATTTCAACGTCATCCACTTCATCGGTAAATGCGGTCAGTATCTTTATCATAAAAATCTCTGCGTAGGGGGTTCAAAAGCAGAGCAAATATAGTAAATATCCGTTTCAAAAACCAGGGCGTGTCCGGCGTTTAGACCCCCGTATCAAGACTTACCGCCGGCCGGCGTGGCTCCGGGCTACCCTCCGGTCGGTACCGGATTTGTTCCCTGGTTTCCCGGGAGCAAAATACCCGGGAAAAAGGACATAAAAGTCCGGGCAGCCAAAACAGGGGAACGAATAAAACTTATATTTTTGAATTTATTATCCACTATCCCGCGACTTTTATATCCAGTGAGCTCAAAGGGAACAAAACCGGCACTGCGCATCAATGCGCACCCTCCGCCTGCCTCACGCAATGTTCGCACGATTCCAAC
>JAISUZ010000070.1 GCA_031271785.1 Fibrobacter sp.
GGAAATTCGCGACAAAATTCGCAATTTCACCTTTCATGTAGCGCGGATCGCAAAGAAAAACAAATTTCATAAAATTCCGATGGGTTAGAATGAATACAAAAGACAAAGATAATTTATTCTGAAAAGTTTGTCAGGAAGATTTTTACGAAGAGGGCTCTTGGGCATGCCCCGGCGCGGTCATAGATCGCCTTCATGAAAATCGCCGCGCCACTGCGTGGCTCGCGATGACATTATGCGCAAAATACGAACAAAGTGAAGTGAGGTTATAGGGAATACTCGGATATCCGAATTATCCATTCCCCTGGCGAAGTTTCCACCCGTATTCAATTCCCTGCATTCCCAAATCTTCCATACCCGATAGACTCGGTTTTGAGGGGGTAGCGGAAGACCTGCCGCGCGTCCCGGCGACTGACGGAAGCCGGAAGAGTCGGTTATCCCGGCATGTTCTTCATGGGATAAGGGATACGGGGCAGGAGGATTCGGTAAACCAATTCTTTATTTTGCGCACTAATTTACATGTAAAACGTTCCGAATCGGTGCCGCTACCCGGTCCCGCATCCCTTGTCCTATTTCCCTGATTTTTACGCCCGAAGAAACAAAAACGCGCGGGCAAGCAGGGCTGAAGCGAGGGGGAGGCCTCCCCCTCCCTGTCAATCCATTTTTCGCAATATAACCGAAATCCTCCTAACTTATTTAGAATCAACGAGTTACAAATTTTCCGCGAGATTCAACCTTTAATACTCTCATTTTTTTTGTAAAAAATGCCTGCAAAAACAGGTTTTAAGCAGTATATTTGGGAATTATTGCCGAGCATTCGTAAGGCGTAATTTCATATGGATTCACTGGCTTAATGGAGTATTTTTTAATGAACCGTAAACTGAAAGCACTTTTTCACACCCTACTCGCCTTTTCTTTTTTCGCCCCTGCCGTTTTTGCCCAAGAGGCCGCTCCTCAGCCGGAAAACAGTCCGCCGCAAATCACCGGAATCCCCGGAGAATCCGTACCGGAAGGGAAATCTTTTGCCGTCCTCTCTTTGGATAAATACGTCGAAGATGCCGATGACAAACCGGCCGCGCTTCGTTGGGAAGTGACAGGCAATAAAAATCTTCAGGTTACGCTTTCTCCCGAACGTTCCGTGACCGTGAAAGCGCCGAACGCACTTTGGCACGGTTCCGAAGAACTCACATTCACCGTCACGGACCCGAAAGGCGCACAGGCTTCCGAGAAAGTTGTTTTTGAAGTGGAATCGGTGAATAATCCGCCGGTGATCAAAACGATTCCGGATCAAGCAATCGACGAAGGTCAGCAATTCAAGGCGATCAAGCTGGATGATTTTATCGAAGACGCCGATCATCAAAAATCGGAAATCACCTGGGAAACCGATATTTCCGCAACGAACAAGAAACAGGCCGACGGCGATCTTTCCGTGTCGGTAGATGCAAACCGTGTGGCGACGATCACCATTCCCGATGCCAACTGGTACGGCGAAGCGAAAATTACGTTTACCGCAAACGATCCGGAATACGCTTCGGTAAAAATGCAGGCAACATTTACCGTGAAGCCGGTGAACGACGCGCCGGTAGTGCAGAAAGCGCCGGATCAGGAGATCGAAGAAAAAAACGAATTCGAGCCTGTCAATTTAACGGACCTGGTGACCGATGTCGATGATGATATTTCCAAAATCAAGTGGACGGTTTCCGGCGGAAACGCTCTGAAAGTTTCCATTGATAAAAACGGCATCGCCACGGTTAAAATTCCGAACGAACTTTGGAACGGTCCGAAAGAGACATTCACCTTTACCGCCACCGACCCCGAAGGCGCGAGCGCTTCTTTCACCACATCCTTTACCGTAAAATCCGTGAACGATGTGCCGGAATTTATTTCCGATATTCAAGATCAAACCATCGATGAAAAGAAAACGTTTAAACCTATCGCTCTCGATAAAATCGTAAAAGATATTGACAATCCTTTTGAATCTCTGAAATGGACGATCAGCGGCAACAAAGATTTGAAAGTTCAAATCGAAGGCAAGGAAGCCCGTATCCTTACGCCGAACGAACTTTGGAACGGCGAAGAATCCATTACGTTCAAAGTGACCGATCCCGAAGGCGCTGCCGATGAACGGAGCGCGACTTTTACCGTAAATTCCATTAACGATTTGCCGGTGTTCACCCAACCGATTCCGGGGCAAACCATCAACGAGAAAAAATCATTTAAGGCGATTAAACTTGACGACTACGTTAAAGATGCCGATCACAAGAAAGAAGAACTTTCGTGGGAAGTTTCCGTAAAGCATCAGGGCAAAGAGCCGGAAACCGGCACTCTGGATATTCAAATCGACGACAAGCATGTAGCAAACATTATCATTCCGGATTCATTATGGAACGGTTCCGCGGTAGCAACGTTCACCGTAACCGACCCGGACGGAGCTTCCATTAAACAAGACGTGACGTTCACCGTGACTTCCGTGAACGATGTGCCGGTTTTCAAAAAAATTCCGGATCAGACAATCGACGAGAAGAACGAATTTGAATCCATTGCGCTGGATGATTTCCTTTCCGATGCCGATCATAACCTTTCCCAATTGAAAATTACCGTGACCGGCGAAAAAGAATTGAAAGTTTCCGTTTCGAGTTCCCGCGAAGTCACCGTTAAAACTCCGAATGAACTTTGGAACGGTTCCGAAACGCTCACCTTTACCGCCACAGACCCCGAAGGCGCGAAAGCAAGTGTTTCCGCCAAATTCACCGTTAAATCCATTAACGACCTTCCAGTGATGAAAGACATTCCGTCTCAGGCGATTAAAGAAAAACAGTCTTTCAAGACCTTTACCCTCGATGATTTCGTAAGCGATGCGGATCACGAAAAATCCAAATTGAAATGGGACGTTACCGGCGCGAAAGACCTTAAAGTTTCCGTCAATTCCTCTTCCCGTTTGGTAACCGTTACCGCGCCGAATACTTACTGGAACGGCGAAGAAACCCTGACATTCAAAGTGACCGACCCCGAAGGCGCTGCCGATGAACGCACCGCGACCTTCACCGTGGAATCCGTGAACGATGTGCCGGAATTTGTGAAAAAACCGGAAGATCAAACCATTGACGAAAAGAAACAATTCGCGGTGATTCGCCTCGGCGATATGGTGAAAGATGCGGATCACAAAAATACGGAACTTTCCTGGAGTTTTGATGTGAAACCGCGCGCCAAAAGCGGGAATGCGCAACTCGAAGTCCGGTTCAATGAGAAACAGCAAACGGCCGCCATCGCGATTCCGAACGAATACTGGTCCGGTTCCGAAGATATTACCTTCACCGCCACCGACCCGGACGGCGCGAAAGCTTCGGCTACGGCATTATTTACCGTAAAATCCGTCAATGATGCGCCGGTGATCAAAGACATTCCCGACCAAAACATTCAGGAAAAGGAATCCTTTACCCCGATCGCCCTTGCCGAACTCACAAACGACCCGGATCACTCTTTTGATAAATTAAAATGGACGATCTCCGGCAATAAAGATTTGAAAGTCAATCTCGATAAATCGGGAACCGCTTCCGTCACCGCACCGAACGCGCTTTGGAACGGTTCCGAAAAAATCACATTCACCGTGACAGACCCCGAAAGCGCCACGGCAAAGAAAACCGTTACCTTCACCGCGAAATCCGTGAACGATGTGCCGGTCATGAAAGACATTAAAGAACAAACCATCAAGGAAAAAGGCACATTCCAAACCATCGCTCTCGACAACTTCGTAGAAGATCCCGATCATGAAAAGTCCAAACTGAAATGGGAAGTCGCCGGTAACAGGAATCTGAAAGTCACCATTGATGCCAGGCATGTCGCGACCGTTTCCGCGCCGGATAAATTCTGGCATGGTTCCGAAACGCTCACGTTTACCGTCACGGACCCCGAAGGCGCCAAAGATTCCCGCACGGCGGCATTCACCGTGGAATCCGTGAACGATGCGCCGGAATTTGTGAAAAAAATCGGCAATCAAACGATCAAGGAAAAAGCTCAATTCATACTCATTAAGCTGAACGAACTCGTGAAAGACGCCGATCATAAATTGAGCGAACTCGTTTGGTCTTTCGATGCGAAGTCTTCTGCTAAAGGCGCTGCCGGACTTTCCGTAAAAACCGACGGAGAAAATAACGCGACAATCGTCATTCCCAATACCAACTGGAACGGCTCCGAAGAGATTACATTCACCGTGACAGACCCCGAAGGCGCGAAAGCTTCCACAACAGCGACTTTCACCGTGACTTCCGTGAACGATGCGCCGGTGCTTTCGAAAATCGAAGATCAAAAAATTAAAGAAAAGGAATCGTTCCCGGTTATTGACCTTTCGGCTCTTGTGAAAGACCCGGATCATTCCTTTGAAAAATTAAACTGGACAATCACCGGCAATAAAGATCTGAAAGTGACTCTCGACAAGTCGGGCAAAGTCACCGTCGCCGCCCCGAACAAACTCTGGAACGGTTCCGAAAAAATCACGTTCACCGTCACAGACCCCGAAGGCGCTTCGGCAAAACAAACGGTAACGTTCACCGTGACTTCCGTGAACGACGCGCCGGTGATTAAAGAAATCCCGAACCAAACCATCAAGGAAAAACAATCGTTCAAGGAAATTTCTCTGGACGAATTTGTTTCCGATGCCGATCACACGACGGCTCAGTTGAAATGGAACGTTGAAGGCGCGAAAGAATTGAAAGTGACTCTCGGTTCCGGGCGTAAAGTTACGGTCGCTACACCGAACCCTTACTGGCACGGTTCCGAAATGCTGACCTTTACCGTCACAGATCCCGAAGGCGCCAAGGCTTCTCACCAAACAGCCTTTACGGTTTCTTCCGTGAACGATGCTCCGGAATTTGTAAAAGCGATTCCGAATCAAAATATCGACGAGAAAAAGACGTTCGCTAAAATCAATCTGGATGACTTTATCAAAGACCCGGATCACAAGAAAAGCGAATTAACATGGACCTGGAAAGCCGTTCCCGCTTCCGATAACGAGGCACCGGCAAAATCCTCGAAAGCAAAGAAACCGGTGGCCGAAAAAGAATCGCCTCTCAAAGTTTCGATCGACGCAAATCATGTCGCCACCATCGAAATTCCGAACAAATTCTGGAACGGCAGCGCAGACATTACGTTTACCGCTAAAGATCCGGAAGGAGCAAGCGTTTCTTCCAAAGCGAGATTCACGGTGAAATCCATCAACGATCTTCCGGTAATATCTGCAAACGCCCCTAAAGACCAGAAAATCAAGGAAGGCGGGAAGTTCACCTCTATTGATCTTTCCACTCTCGCTACCGATGCCGACCATTTGACAAGCACCCTTCAATGGACAATTTCCGGAAACCGCCAGTTGAAAGTCGATAAACAAAAGAACGGTATGGTTCTCGTCAGTGTGCCGAGTGCACAATGGTTCGGCAGAGAAACACTCACGTTCACCGTGACAGACCCCGAAGGCGGCAAAGCCACTCATTCCGTGACTTTCGAAGCGGAAGAAGTGAACGATGCGCCGGTCATCGGAAAAATCCCGAATCAAAAGATTAAGGAAAAAGCAAAGTTTAATGCCGTTAAATTGGACGATTTCGTAAAAGATCCGGACAATAAACCTTCCGAACTGGTTTGGACGGTTTCCGGTGCAAAGAAATTAAACGCTCAAATCAGCCCGAGCCGTCAATTGACGGTTACGGCCCCAAGCGCAACTTACAATGGTCCTGCGGAAGTATTGACACTGATGGTCAAAGATCCGAAAGGCGCTTTTGCAAGCACCACCGTTTCTTTTGAAATCACATCCGTAAACGATGCGCCGGTAATGAAAGACATTCCGAATCAAAAGATTAAGGAAAAACAAACGTTCAAAGAAATTCAGCTGAATAATTTTGTGAACGACCCGGATCATAAAAAAGAAGACTTGAAATGGACGGCAGTGGTCTCGAAAGTTCCGGAAGCGGCTCCGAAAAAACCGGCGAAGAAACCCGCTCCGAAGAAAAAGTCCGGCAAGAAAAACGATGAACCGGTTGTTGAAAATCCGGATTTGAAAGTCCTGATTGACGCCGGCAATGTGGCGCGCTTCAGCCTCCCGTCTCCTTCCTGGAACGGCGAACGCCAAATCACCTTTACCGTCACCGACCCCGAAGGCGCGAAAGATTCCCGTACCGTTCTTTTTACCGTCGAATCGGTAAACGATATTCCGGTAATCAAAACGATTGAGGGGCAAACCATTAAGGAAAAGGAAAAGTTCAAGCCGATTGATCTTTCCGCGCTCGTCAGCGATCCGGATCACCCGCTTTCCGCTATCACTCTCACCGTGAGCGGTAACAAGCAACTCAAAGCAGTGATCGACGCGAAGAAAGTTCTCACGGTTTCCGCCGCAGATAAATTCTGGAGCGGCGAAGAACGCCTGACCATTACCGCCACCGACCCCGAAGGCGCGAAAGCGGCCAAACAAGTACTCTTTAAGGTTACTCCGGTGAATGATCCTCCCGTAATTAAAGGACTCAGCGGGCAGAAAATCAGAGAAAAAGAAAAATTCCAACCGGTGGATTTATCCAAAGTCGCTACCGACCCGGACAATAAACCAAACGAACTGAAATGGAGCGTTTCGGGCGCGAAGGAATTGAAAGCGGTACAACAGGGAAATCGTGTGAATATTTCCACTCCGAACATCAATTGGTTCGGAAAAGAAACCTTGACCTTCACCGTTACCGACCCGGCCGGCGCTTCCGCTTCTCAGAAAGTCACATTCGAAGCCGCTCCGGTAAACGATCCTCCCGAATTCACCAATATTTCCGCTCAAACCGTTAAGGAAAAAGAAAAATTCGCAGCTATTCATTTGTCTCAATATGTAAAAGACCCGGATCACAAATTCGGCGAACTGGTTTGGACTCTCGACAACGCCGAACTTCCCGGAAAGAACAAACGCGGAAAGCCGACCAAAGGCAAAGCCGCCACGACAAAGCACGCGCTTCATTTTGAAATTACCGAAGACGGCATTTTGAATATAAATATCCCGAACCGCAACTGGAACGGTCGCGACAGCATTACCGTCACAGCGCACGACCCGGCCGGCGCCAAAGCCTCGGAAACCATTCAATTCATGGTTACCCCGGTGAATGACGCTCCGGAAGTGAAACCCATCGAAGGACAATCCGTTGATCAGGGAAAACCTTTCAAGGTGATTAAACTGGATCAGTACGTTAAAGACCCGGACAATAAAGTTCAGGAAATCAAATGGACTGTCTCCGGAAACCGCAATTTGGATGTCGTCATTTCTCCTAACCGGGAAGCGACCATCAAAAACAAACGCGACATATGGCACGGTAAGGAAACCTTGATTTTCACGGCTACCGACCCGGCCAGAGCTTCGGGGAAAGCAACGGCGGTATTTGAAGTCCGCCGTGTAAACGCCCCGCCCGAAATTCGGAAAATTCCGGATTACACCATCAAGGAAGACGAAAACAAAGGCGTGATTGCCGTAATTCAGCTGGATCAAATTGCCCGCGACAGAGATCACCGCTTTGACTTGCTGAAGTGGAGTTTTAGCGGAAACCGGAACTTAACGCTGAAACATGATATGGTAAAAAATACCGTCACCATTTCTCAGCCTTATGAAAACTGGAACGGTCCCGCCGAATCCATCACATTCAAAGTCACCGACCCGGAAGGCGCTTCGGTACAAACCACAGCGAAATTCACAGTGATTCCGGTGAATGACGCTCCGAAAGCCATGTCGCATAATTACCAAACCCGCGAAGGCGAAACATTGGCGGTGAGCGCCGAAAACGGCTTGCTGCAAGGCGTAATCGACCCGGACGGCGAAAAAGTAACCGAGGTGGAAATGGTGAGGAAACCGCAGAACGGTACGGCAAACATCAATACCCGTACCGGCGCCTTCACCTACACGCCGAACCGCGGCTTCAACGGACTTGACGAATTCTCATTCCGCGTAAAAGACCCGGGCGGACTCTATTCCAACCCCGTATCCGCAGAAATCAACGTCAGCTTCAAAATGAAAGATGTCCGCGGGGGCAGCGCTCCGGCGCCGGCAGAAAAAAGCGTACAGAAAGCCGAACCCGTAAAAACAAAAGCGGCGCCGGTAAAAAAGAATGCTCGAAAGAGAAGGTAATCATTGAAAGCCCCGCACAGCGGGGCTTTTTCACAACCGAATTATCACCAAAAGACAATACTTTTTGAAAAAAAGAAAACTATATTAGAAGGAATTATCGGAGGATTTATGAAAAAATTCGGACTTTTTTTAGGCATCATCGGCTTGCTTTTCTTATTCGGCGCTTGCGATAGCGGCAGCGGTAGCAAATCCATTTCGGACAAGTGCAAAAGCGGCTTAACAAAAGAATGCCTCGAAGGAACATGGCTGTTACCGGCGCTCATCAATAACGATGAAACGAACAGCGAATATGCCGTTTTCAATATACCGGCCGAATTGACGCTTTCCGTAGCGGACGCTAAAAATCAAGCGACACCCGAAGAATTTGAATTCAAATGGTCTCCCGATTCGGAGGATTACCAAGAACACGGATGCGAGACCGTTTACGGAACATGGTCTATCAGCAACAATAAACTTTCGTTCCAGGGAAATATCGGCGATTGCATGTTGAATTTTTCAACGGGAGCCACAGTGGACGTAACAACGCTTGCTCTCGACAGTATGCATTTTAACACCGTAGCTACGGCTTCTACCAATATTTCGCTCAAAGAAATTTTCACTCGAAAAGCAACGCCTTAAGGGAAATGCCTTTCAAAGCCCGCTGTTAGCGGGCTTTTTTAATTTGCAGCGGGCTCCCCCTCGCTCCAACCCCGCTGATCGCGGTTTCTTGCCCGGCTTCCGTTAGTCGCCGGAAACCAATGTCATGTAAGGACTTTCCAAATGTGCGCCGCCACTTGATGCGGAATGAGATTATCAATTACAAATTATGTAATTCGTAATTAACTTGCGATACCGGAGATTACCTCCGTAATTTCGCAAGTGAACCGATCATGCCCGAATTGTTAATTTATCCCCCTTTCGGCCTCTTTGTTCTGCATCCTTGAAAGCGCCACTTTTGATAGGCGAAAACAACCGTTACCATATCAAACAAACTAAAAAATGGGGAAAATAAGCGAAAAATAAGATGCTATAAAAAACGATCCTTAAATAGGCCGTTCAAATATAGTTTCCTTTTTTCGATTTTAGAACAAAAAAAGCTAAAAACACTTTCTGAAAAAAGTCGAAACAAAGGATCCCTTTCCTCAACTTTTTAACCTTATTTAAAGGAATTTATGAATCTTTTTTCAACAAAAACAACAACGATCTTCGGCGCGGCAGTATTAGCACTCTCCCTCATCGGCTGCGGCGTGATTGATGGCAATGAAACAAATCATTCGTCTTCGGCAAGTATAGAAGGGAGTAGCAGTTCAAGCGGCGGCGGGGGATATTCCTCCGTAGGTGCTGAAGAGGGGCCTAACATCGGCGCTTGTATAGACGCCGATGTTAAAATCGGCAATCAGACTTGGAAAAAATGCAATTTGAATGTTATGCCGAGCGGTGACAACGGCGCGGCGACATTTTCATGGTGTTACTTTGATAAAGAGGAATACTGCGATGCATACGGTCGTCTGTACGATTGGGCAACAGCTATGGCATTGCCGGAAAATTGCGGCAAAAATTCATGCGCAGACAAAATAAATACTCCTCATCAGGGACTTTGCCCGGATGGTTATCATATTCCCAGCAATGACGATTGGAAAGAATTGTTTCTTTTTGTAGATGACGCAAAAGGCGTTAATGATGGTAATGCCTTAGGTCTCCTTATGTGGACGGAAGCAACTCAGCATTTAAAAGCTACGGAAGGCTGGGAAAACTGCGGTACAGCCGCTAGAGATGTCTACGAATGTTTGGATACCTACGGCTTTTCGGCTTTGCCTGGCGGCCATACGCCATTCAGTACTGATGAAGTTGAATTCTATCATGCAGAGATGTATGGCTATTGGTGGAGCGCTGATGAGAAATATAACACTCTGCAGGAAAACACAAAAATAAAGGAAGCCTACAATGCTTACATACCCGGCACCGCATCTCCAATAATGATGGGGGGAGCCATTAAGTTTGACGGTTTCTCGGTTCGTTGCATAAAGGATAATTAAAACAATTATACCATACCTTGCCAAGTCTTATGTTCCCAAGAATTTGGCAAGGTAAATTTAAAAAACGGGAAATGGAAATAAGAAAAATGAAAAAAATCATATTTATATTATTGGCAATACTTTCAACAACAATTTTCGCTGCCCAACGAGTTTGCGGAGATAGAGTATATGATGATACCGAACAATACTGTTTTGTTAGAGACTATAAACTCTACCTTTATAGTTATGAATACTGCGGCAAAATAAAATACAAGCCTGTTGCAGACGATATATCGAATCCAAATCTCACATGCATAAAAGGTAAAGTGTTACCAAGATGCGGAGATGATGGACCAGGTTATAATCCCAAGACACATGATTGTACAGGTGGTATAGTTCGTACAAATGAAGAAGTAGAGAAAATGAGACAGGAAGAAAAGAAAATGTGGCAGGAAGAAGAGAAAATGAGACAGGAAGAAGAGAGAAAAAAGCAGGACAGCATACAAAACCTTAAGAATAGCCTGGAAAAATTCACAGATTCCAGAGACGGAAAAATATATTCAAGCAAAAAACTCGGAGAAAATACTTGGATGCTGGAAAATTTGAACTACGAAGTAAGACCTGGTAAATGCTACAATAATGATTGCGAAAAATACGGTTGGGGATACCCATGGGAGAACCGTTTTCAGGATGAAAATATGAAGTACAGCTATATCTATGCAAATGATCTTTGCCCAAACGGTTGGCGTTTACCAAATAATGCGGACTGGGAGAACCTAAAGGCTGTTTGGACAGAAGCGAAAAATTATTTTTTATTTGATGAAAGTAGAAACTCTTATTGGTGGAGCTTCACGGAGTACGAGGAGTACAATGGAAGCTACGCTTACTCCTGGTATGTATCATCTGACTTGTTGGTCAACAAGCACAACCCTAAGAATACGGATTTTGCAATCCGTTGCGTAAAGGGGCAAAAGCAAGAGCTGAAAAATAAGAAGGAAGATGAAAAGGAAAACAAATCCGGACTTGGAAAATTAAAATTTTGGTAATAAATTTTGCCAAAAAACTTATATGCCTAAGTTTAAAGATTAGTGAAGATAACAAATTTGATTTTTACTGTTTTCTGTTACGCTGCCGGCAAATGCTTATTCGGTCCGTTGTGTAAGAGCGGATAAGTATGCGCCGTGACTTAATTCTTATACCCGGTTTGCAATTCTTGAGGTACTTAAATAAAGCGTGAGGCAGGCGGAGGGTGCGCGCTTCGCGCGCAGTGCCGGATATTTTTCGGGTTCCTCTATTTATGCACCAATACAGAACGCGCTTGTATATAATGTCATCGCGAACGCGGAACGCGTGCGGCGATCCGGTGAGGAACAATACAGTGTCCGGATGGCCGCGCCATGACAAATTCATCGCCGCTTTATCCCCTGTCCCGTACCCTTTTCCCAAAAGTTCCGTACCTGAAGAATCGAAATATCCGGCACCGACCGAAGGGTAGCCCGAAGCCACGCCGACCCGGCGCTACGGTTTTCATGAAAGCGATATATAAACGCGCCGGGGCACGCCTTAAATACCCTTCAAACGGCCGGATGGCCGAATGCGGCACTGCGTTTGCATTCGCCGCAAGGGCGGCTGCGCAGGCTTACACCGCTTTTCTTCACTTCGTTCAGCGCGGTGTAATCGAACTGACTTCGTCAGCTCTCATCCTATCGGCGATATAAAAAAGCCACCCTTACGCAGAGATTAACGATGGCCGGATGGCCGAATGCGGCACTGCGTTTGCATTCGCCGCAAGGGCTGCTACGCAGGCTTACACCGCTTTTCTTCACTTTGTTCAGCGCGGTGTAATCGAACTGACTTCGTCAGCTCTCATCCTATCGGCGATATAAAAAAGCCACCCTTACGGATGGCTTTTTTATATCGGGATGGCCGGATTCGAACTGACGACATTCTGCTCCCAAAGCAGACGCTCTACCAGACTGAGCTACATCCCGAGGGAACCCAAATATAGTAAATCGGTTTGCCTTGTCAAAGGCGTTTTAATACTGCTTGGGCGTGATGGTAAAATCCTTCCGCTTCTGCGATACGGGCGATGGATTTTCCGTTTTTGAGGACAGCTTTTTGCGTGTAATGAATAATGCTCGTGCGTTTTACAAAGTCGTAAACCCCGAGTGCGCTGTAAAAACGGGCGGTTCCGTTGGTGGGAAGCACATGATTCGGCCCGGCGAAGTAATCGCCGACGGGCTCGCTCGACCAGGGTCCGATAAAAATCGCGCCGGCATTTTCGATGGATTCGGAGAGCGTTTCGGCTTCGCGCGTCATGATTTCCAGGTGTTCCGGAGCCATACGGTTTGCAATTTCAATGCCGTCGAACCAGTCTTTCACTACGAGAATACGCCCGTATTCCCCGAGAGCTTTTTCGAGGATTTCGCGTTTCGGAGAGTTCTCCACCTGAATTTTCACGCATTCGCTGATAAACGCCGCGGTTTCCATATTGTCGGTGATGCAGACGGCGGCTTCAAAGCCCGATCCGTGTTCCGCTTGCGAAAGCAGATCGGCGGCGACCCAGTCCGGGTCGGCGGAGTTATCGGCGAGAATCAAAATTTCGGAAGGCCCGGCCACCATATCGATATCCACCGTACCGAATACTTCTTTTTTTGCGAGGGCGGCATAAACATTCCCCGGCCCGACGATCTTATCCACCGGCGGAATGTTTCCCGCGCCGTAGGCGAGGAGCGCAATAGCTTGCGCGCCGCCGATATGATAGACTTCTCCGATCCCGAGTTCTTTCAAGACGAACGCGACCGAAGGCGGAAGCCCGTTTTTCGCGGGAGTCACCACCGCAATTTCGGAAACGCCCGCAACGAGGGCGGGAACGGCGTTCATAATCACCGTACTCGGATAATCCCCGGCGCCGCCCGGTACATAAAGCCCGACACGGTTCAGCGGGCGTACGCGCTGCCCGAGAAGTTCTCCGTCTTTTCCTTTGACTTTCCAGCTCTTTTCGGTGTTCTGATTCTCGTGAAATTTCCAAACGTTCTTAATAGCCTGTTTGAGCGCTCTTTGCAAAGCGGGTTCCGTTTTTAACGCGGCTTGTTCGATTTCTTTACCGGTAAAGCGAAGCGTTTTTTTCCGGAGCCCGTCGAACTTTTGAGCGTACTCAATCGCTTTGGGGAGCCCCTGTTCCCGGATTTCAGATAAAATCACATTGACCTGATTCGCGATTTCCCTGCTCGGCGCAATCGCGCGGGAACACAAGCGAGTCACCTCGGGAGAGGACGGTTTGACTTTAACGATTTTCATAAATTTTTCTTTTCTTCTTTTAAAATTTTATAGGTAAGCCCGTCCACAATCGCAAGCCACGACGCTTCGATAATATTGGGACTCACGCCGGTAACGTGCCACTGTTCGTTTTCATCGCCGAAAGTAGCCCACACACGCACCGACGCATCGGAACCGACGTTGGAACCGAGCACGCGCACTTTAAAATCATCCAAACGCACGGTGTTCATGTAAGGGAAATGCGGGAGGATCGCTTTGCGGAGCGCGGCATCGAGCGCATTCACAGGGCCGTCGCCTTCCGACACCTGATGACTGATTTCACTGCCGATCCGGAGCTTCACGGAGGCTTGAGAGATGCTCACCCCTTGCAGGGTTTTATCTTCGATCACGCGGTAATTCAGCGTTTCAAAGGGTTCCTCGAAAAGCCCGAGGTGACGGTAAACGAGCATCTTAAAACTCGCCTCGGCGGAGTCGAAATGCCAGCCCGCATTTTCGCGTTCCTTGATTACCGAAAGCAGTTCGGCGACAATCGGGTCGCGTTTATCAATACCGGGTTTGATGGCTTTCAATTTTTCGACGACCAGCGAGCCGCCCGCCTGATCGCTTGTGACAAATACGCGGTCGTTCCCCACGGCATGAGGGTCGATATGCTCAAAACTGTGCGCGATTTTCATGACGCCGTCAATATGCGCGCCGCCCTTGTGCGCAAACGCCGCTTCGCCCACATAAGGCGCGCGGACATCGCTCGGGAGATTGATGATCTGATCGGTTTCCAGGCTGAACGAGCGGAGTTCCGGCATTTTGTTTCCGCTGAAAAAGTCTCCGCCCATTTTAAAATGGAGGTTCGCGGCAAGAGTCGTGAGGTTTGCATTCCCGCAGCGTTCGCCGTAACCGTTCACCACGCCCTGCACCATTGCGGCTCCGCCGCGGACGGCCACGAGAGAATTAGCGACTCCGACTCCGGAATCGTTATGTGCGTGAATACCGAGCGGCGCGGAAACATGCTTTTGAACCTCGGCGATAATTTGCTCCACTTCCCAGGGGAGCGTACCGCCGTTCGTATCGCAAAGCACCAAATAATCGGCGCGCCCGCGTTCGGCGGCTTTTAAGGTTTCGAGCGCATATTTCGGGTTTGCCTTGTAACCGTCGAAAAAGTGCTCCGCATCGTAAACTACTTCGTCGGAATGCTTTTTGAGGCAATTCACCGTAGATTCGATCATCGCCAGATTTTCTTCGAGAGTGGTGCGGATCACATCCGACACATGAAGGTCCCAGCTTTTTCCGAAAATCGTTTTCACAGGCGCTTCGCTTTCAAGCAACGCCTGAATCAGGGAATCTTCTTCGGGAAGCATTTTCGGGCGCCGCGTGCTACCGAAACAGGCAATTTTAGCGTGCGTCAGTTTGAGTTCCCGGACTCGTTTAAAATACTCCACATCAAGCGGGTTGCTCACATTGGGCCAGCCGCCCTCAATATAATCCATGCCAAAAGCATCGAGCAAACGCGTCATTTGTAATTTGTCGGCAAGAGACAGCGTTATTTTCCGGTCTTGGTTACCATCTCGAAGCGTTGTATCGTAAAGACTTATTTTCATAGGCGTAAAGATAATAATTTAATGAGCGTCCCGAGTTACTGCCGGAAGGGGGACGATCCCCCTCGCTTCAACCCTGCTTGGTCGCGCGTCCAAGTTCTTCAGTCATAAAAAGGGATATGGGACACGGGATGCGGGATTGGGTAGCGGCACCGATTCGAAACGTTTTACATGTAAGTGTGAACATATTAGTGCGCAAAATGGAGAATCAGTTTATCGAATCCTTCTGTCCCATATCCCTTATCCCATGAAGAACATGCCGGGATAACTGAATTTTTCGGCTTCTTTCAGTCGCCGGGACGCGCGGCAGGTTTTTCGCTACCCCCTCAGTTACTCGGAAATTGCAAATAGGGTATGGATTCAGTCATTGAAATCACGAAGAACACATACACCGTTATCAGGAGCCATATCTCTTTTTGTCATCGCGAACGCGAAACGCGTGCGGCGATCAAAGATACTTTGTCATTCTCGGACTTGATCCGAGAATCCAGTGAAGAACAATACAGGGTCCGGATGGCCACGGGCTATGCCCTCGTCATGACAAATCCGGCATGTAAGACTTTCTTCGTCTGCGATGATACTTATTACCTGTTTGCAATTCCCGAGAAACTCGGCAGCAATTTTTTATCCCTAAGCGCGATTCTCAATGCTCCGAGACAAATTTTTAGGCTGGAAGCCGCTCCAATTTGTCGCGGAGCGTTGGAATCGAGCGGGAGTTGCATTTTACATTTTTAAGGCGTTTGTATATGCCGGAAAAAACAACGTCAATACGCTTGCGTGCTGACAATGTTTTTGGAGGCATATACGAATGCCTTTTCTTCGCGTGAGGCAGGCGGAGGGTGCGCGCTGGCGCGCAGTGCGCAGCACCGACCGGAGGGTAGCCCGGAGACACGCCGACCCGCAGGGGCACGCCCAAACTCCGGATTCTTATTCCAGATACGTATAGCCGTATAATCCGGAACGGTAGATATTGAGGAATTCTTTTCCTTCTTTGTGTGTGATTTTGCCTTCTTTGATGGAGCGCGCGACCCAGTTTTCCATGGTACGCACCAGCGCTTTGTCGCTGAAGTTCACATAATCCAATACGTCTTCCACCGATTCGCCGTCGATGATTTTTTCGATTTTATAGGAGTCGCCGTCGCAAACGATATGCACGGCGTTCGTGTCTCCGAACAAATTATGAAGGTCGCCCAGAATTTCCTGATAGGCGCCTACGAGGTAAACCGCCATGTAGTAGGGTTCGTTTTCCTTTAAGGCATGGAGCGGGAGCGTTCGCGTGACTTCGCCGCCGCGCACGAACATATCGATTTTTCCGTCGGAGTCGCAGGTGACGTCCTGGAGCGTGGTTTCCACGAGCGGTTCTTCGTTGAGCCGCTGAATCGGCATGATCGGGAAAATCTGGTCGATCGCCCAACTGTCCGGAAGGCTTTGGAACAGCGAGAAATTCCCGAAGTATTTTTCCGCAAGCAAACGCGGGAGACCGCTGAGCTCATAAGGCGGGTGGCGCAAGTCTTTCGCAAAACGGTTCACCATGCGCGCGATACTCCAGAACAAGCGTTCGGTGAGCGCGCGCGTGGGCAAATCAACGGTGCCGAGCCGGAAACCGTCAAGTACGTCTTCGTTGATTTGAAGCGCGTCATGCCAGCTTTCCAAAAGGTTCTTGGGCGTTAATCCTTTATAAATATTGAATAAATCTTTTAAGTATTCCGGAGCGTCTCCTTCGATTTCGTGCTGATTTTCATCGAAGAATGCATGAGGCGCGGTTTCCAAAATATTGAAAATCAAAATTGAGTGATGCGCCGTGAGAGCACGGCCGCTTTCGGCAATCACATTGGGGTGCGGCAAATCATTTTTTTCACAGGCTTCCGCCATGGTGTAAATCACGTCGTTGGCGTATTCCTGAATGGAGTAATTCACAGAGCTTGCGTTGGAACTTCTCGTACCGTCGTAATCGACGCCGAGCCCGCCGCCGACATCCACAAATTCCACCGCCATTCCCATTTGAGACAATTGAACATAAAACTGCGCGACTTCGCGAAGTCCGGATTTGATGCGGCGGATGTTCGTGATTTGGCTGCCCAAATGAAAGTGAATCAACTTAAAGCAATCGCTCATTTCTTCGGAGCGAATGTATTCGATGGCTTCCAGTAAATTGGAACTGTTGAGACCGAATTTGCTGTGGTATCCGCCGGATTCTTCCCACTTGCCCGAGCCGTTGCTTGCAAGCTTAACGCGAATACCGATGTTCGGGCGCACCCCGATTCGCCGCGAGAGTGAAACCACCAAATGCAGTTCATTCATTTTCTCAACGACGACAAATACTTTCTTGCCCATCTTTTGCGCGAGGAGCGCGAGTTCAATAAAATCTTCGTCTTTGTAGCCGTTGCAAACAATCAACGCTTCGGGGTTGTCCATGTTGGCAAGCACCGCGTGAAGTTCGGGTTTCGAGCCCGCCTCAAGCCCGATATTGAATTTTTTCCCGTGCCGGACGACTTCTTCCAGAACAGCGCGCTGCTGGTTTACCTTGATCGGAAACACGTTGTAGTAAGTGCCCGAATACTGGTATTCCTTGATGGCTTTATCGAAACAGCCGTTGATTTTTTCAATGCGGTGATCGAGAATATCGGGAAAGCGAAGGAGGAGCGGAGTCGCCACATCGCGGAGCGTGAGTTCCTGAACGAGTTCGTAAAGATCGATTTCCGGGCCGGCACCCTTATCCGGACTTACAATGGCATGCCCCTGTTCGTTAATATCGAAATAGTTAATCCCCCAACCCTTGATGTTATAGAGTTCGCGGGAATCATCAATACGCCATTTTCTCATGTGGATCACGCCTTGTCAAGTAAGGTGGAAATGTGAAGTAACAATAGAAAATTTCGCACACGGAGAATTTGGAGCGCCAAACGAAGATATCGAACAATTCGGTATCACATTGTCAAAGATTTGAAATAAAACTTGCTTTGGAATTTAAAGCCCTCAAAAGTACCGTATGTTTCTTTTGAAAAAGCAAACAACTTCTTTCCTAAATCTTTCAGCGAAGCGCCGATATGACAGACATCCTCGTCCGCCAATAAAAATCTGTCGTTCATAAAAGACGCCTTGAAGCGGAGGAATCGTACTTTTAACAAAAAAATCAATTTTCTTTTCCGTTTCCAATACCCTGTTTTCCAAGTTCTCAAAACGCCGGTTCACCGCATATCCGCGCAGAATGTATTCTTTCAAAACAATGTTTGCCCACTAGCGAAAAGCAGTCCCCTGCTTTGATTTTACGCGGTAACCCACAGAAATAATGACATCGAGATTATTGAACTTAATTTTGAATCGCTCCATGTTGAGTGGTATATGCAAATTTTGCACATACCCCATTTTCCTGCAATTCACCCTCCGCAAAAATATTGCGGATATGCCGCCCGATAACGGTCTTATCCCGGCCAAATAAAACGCTCATCTTTCATTGCTCCCCAAGAATTAAACCGGAATAAACATAATAAAAACCGTTCATTTTTGAACCCTCCCGTCCGGCACCGCAACGATTCCCAAGTTCCCGCCCCCGGAACCCTGCATTTTGCATTTAAATCTATATTTCCTCCAAAATTTTACACGGAAAACTCACATGACGATTCCAGAACCCTCGAATTTTATACAGGACATAATCGTAAGCGACCTGAAATCGGGAAAACGCAAAAACGTTCATACCCGTTTCCCGCCGGAACCCAACGGGTATCTCCATATCGGGCATGCAAAAAGCATTTGCCTCAACTTCGGCACCGCGCAAAAATACGGCGGCAAAACAAACCTGCGTTTCGACGACACCAACCCGGCAAAAGAAGATTTGGAATATGTGGACTCCATCCGGGAAGACGTGCGCTGGCTCGGTTTTGACTGGGAAGACCGCGAATTTTACGCAAGCGATTACTACGAAAAATGTTACGAATTTGCAGAACAGCTCATTCAAAAAGGAAAAGCTTACGTCTGCGAACTTAAAGGCGACGAAGTCGGGTTGTACCGCGGCACGCTCACCGAACCCGGAACCCCGAGCCCTTGGCGCGACCGCACGCCGGAAGAAAACCTGAGCCTGTTCCGCAAAATGCGCGCCGGCGAATTTGAAGAAGGCGACTGTTTCCTCCGCGCGAAAATCGACATGGCAAACCCGAACATGAACATGCGCGACCCGGCGCTTTACCGCATCAAAAAAGTATCGCACCACCGCACCGGAGAAAACTGGTGCATTTACCCCATGTACGATTTCGCCCACCCCATCGGCGACTGGATCGAAGGCATCACGCATTCCATTTGCACGCTTGAATTCGAAGCGCACCGCCCGCTTTACGACTGGGTGCTTCTCGAACTTGAACTCGAAAACCGGCCGCAGCAAATTGAGTTTGCACGCCTGAACCTCACTTACACCATGATGAGCAAACGAAAGCTCCTCGAACTCGTGGAACGCGGGCTTGTAAACAGCTGGGACGACCCGCGGATGCCCACGGTAAGCGGCCTGCGCCGCCGGGGCTATTCTCCGTCAAGCATCCGGGAATTTGCCGACCGCATCGGAATCTCCAAAGCGGACAGCATGGTGGACATTCAGCTCCTCTATTTCTGCATTCGCGAAGAACTCAACAAAGCAGCGCAGAGAGCGATGGCGGTACTCGACCCGGTAAAAGTCGTAATCGACAACTGGGAACCCGGCCGCGTGGAAATGCTCAAAGTGGAAAACAATCCGGAAAATCCGGAACAAGGTTCCCGCATGGTACCGTTCGGGCGTAAGATTTATATTGAACGCGACGACTTCATGGAAGAACCGCCGAAAAAATATTTCCGGCTTCACCCCGAAGGAGAAGTCCGGCTCAAAGGCGCTTACTTTATCCGTTTTGCAAACCTCGTGAAAGACGAAAACGGCCGCATCACCGAAATTCATTGCACTTACGACCCGGACAGCCGCGGCGGCGAAAGCCCGGACGGCCGGAAAGTCAAAGGCACCATCCAATGGGTGAGCGCAGAACACGCCGTCAACGCGGAAATCCGCCTGTTCGATCATTTGTTCACAATCGAAAACCCCGCCGAAATCCCGTCGGAAGAAGACCTCGAAAATTACCTCAACCCGAACTCCTGCGAAATCAAACAAGCAAAGCTCGAACCGATGCTCGGCGCGGCAAGCGAAACCGACCGCTATCAATTCATGCGCCTCGGTTATTTCTGCCTCGACAAAGATTCCACCGCAGAAAATCCCGTCTTCAACCGCATCGTGGAACTCAAAGACTCCTGGGGAAAACAACAGGCAAAAGGATAGGAGGGGGAGCCTCCCCCTCGCTTCAGCCCGGGTATATCGCGGTTTCTTAACTTAAGTTTTTCGGGCATAAAAATCAGGAACATGGGATAACCGAATTTTTCGGCTTCCTTCGGTCGCCGGAAACCGCGCCCGGTCTTGCGCTACCCCCTTCGAGCGGTCATGTAATGTCATCGCGAACGCGGAATGCGTGCGGCGATCCGGTGAGGAACAATACCGAATCCGGATGGCCGCGGGCTATGCTCTCGCCATGACAAGTTCATCGCCGCTTTATCCCAAATTCCTGTTTTCATGTTTGCAATTCCCGAGGAACTCAGTAACAATTTTTTACCCATGAGCGCGGTTCTCAATGCTCCGAGACAAATTTTTAGGCTGGAAGCCGCTCCAATTTGTCGCGGAGCGTTGGAATTGCGCGAAAGTGCGTGAGGGATCGTGACCCGAAGGGCGGAGATTCGCGGCGGAGAATGAATCCGGAATACAGATAAGCGAAGCTCCGTTTTTGCAGGCGACTTGTTGCCGCAAAAATAGAGCCCGACCCGGCAACCGGTTATCTATTCGGAATTGAATATGTTGCCGGGGCACGCCTCAAAACGCTTTAAAAAAAGTGATGGCCGCAGGTAAAGGAGGTAACCTACGGCCATCTGGGAGTGTTTGGGTATTGATAAAGATACCTAATTTTAATCAAAAGGCAAATAAAAAATTGCCTATAATTGTTTACATCAGTAACCAATTTTATGCAAAAAATCGGAAAAAATACGGAAAAAAGAAGAAATCCGATAAAAGGCACTTCTAACCGACAAGCAGCCGAAACACAGGGTCCTAAACTTCATATATTCCCGCCCTTTTTAATACCACCGGAAAATATTCTAAAAACAAATCCCGTAAAACATAACATGTTATATTTTAATTTTCTTCAAAGGACGGTAAAAATGGCAAGCGATATGGACTTCGTAAATTATGTCATGGAACAGATCAACGGCACCGGCGACGTATCGTCTAAAAAAATGTTTGGGGAATACATGGTTTATGTAAATCAAAAACCGCTCATATTAATTTGTGATAATACGGCCTATGTGAAAAAATTAGACGCCGTCAGAGAATTACTGACAACCGAAGAAACCGGAGTTCCGTATCAAGGAGCCAAAGAACATTATATACTGGATGTGGACAACGGCAAAGAAATGAAAAACGTCGTAAAGGTTTTGGAAAAAATTATCCCGATTCCCAAAAAGAAAACAAAGAAAAAATAACCGGAAAAATCAAACGCGTTTACATCAAAAGTTTTTGACTTTTAATACGTCACATCTTCAAGAATAAGCCCCTGAGGCGGCGCCCAGGTCCGTTCTCCCTCAAAGCGGTCTTCAAAAATCGCCTGAACGGTTCCCTCTCCGTAACGCCCGCGCCCGATGTCAAACAGCGTGCCGACCATCGCGCGCACCTGCCGGTGCAGGAAACGATTTCCGCGGATGTGCCACACCGCCGAGAAATCGTTCGGGCGTTCCAGGCGGAACTCCGTGAGCGTCGATAGCGTACTTTTGCCGTCGTTCCGCGGAATGCAAAACCGGATAAAATCGTGTTCCCCGAGAAAACTTTTTGCCTCGCGCTCCATTAAATCCAAATTGAGATTCACATTCCCGCATTCCCAGCCGAAGTCGCGGTAAAGCGCCACCGGGCGTGTGAAAAACGTGTAAACATAATAACGGCTTATCGCATCGTGCCTCGCATGAAAATCCGGCGCACAAGGTTCCAAATCGCGAATGCGAATGAATCGCTTTGTGAGTCCGTTCACGGAACGCACCGTCTTTTCAAGATCAAGCGCGCCGTCAAAATCAAAATGAACCATGAGCCCCCGCGCATGAACTCCGGTATCGGTTCTGCCGGCGCCCACAAGCTTCACCGGCGCGCGGAGCGCCACGGCAAAAGCATCTTCAAGCGCGCCTTGCACCGAATCAAACTTGCGCTCTCCGCTCTCATTCTGAACTTGCCAGCCAAAAAAGGCGCTCCCCAAATACTCACAGCGAAACCGGAAGCGCATACCCGCTCACCCGTCGTCTCGCTTAAGGCGAATCATCGTTTCCACTTGTTCCTGATCCATCTGCATGCGCCGCGCAATTTCAGACGATGTGTAACCGCGACGTCTCATTTGAAGAATTTTTTCACAGTCTTCCCGCTCCTTATCAAAGCGCGTCATTTCAAGAGGGCTCGGCATTGCGGAATCTTCTTCCGGCATTTCGTTCGAAGGGAAAAGCGTTGTCTGCAACGTATTGCGGCTCTGCACCCGAGGCTTCACGGCGTTATTGGCGCGGGTAATCCCTTTCGGAGTCCGGAGCAAAACATCGGACAGCGATTGCATGGCCGAAGTAATTCTCTCTCTCGCCGTGGGGCGGAGCGGCGGCTTTTCACCGGGAGATTCCGAGATGATTTTATTTTCGGGAATTCCGTTTTCATCTTCAAAAAGAAAATCTTTCGGCACCGTCTTTTCGGCAGGGACCCGGCCTTCGCTTTCCGCGATCGTCACCGCTTCATCTACAATGGAACGGCGCACGCGGGCGCGCGTTTTTTGAAATTCGGAGTCGTCCTGAAAACCGCCTTTCGGCGCTTTGAAACGCTGCTCCTCTTTAATCGCCTCCATTTGGCGGGTAATTCCATCGCGCCGTTTCCGGAAAATCAAAACAATAAGACCGAGCAAAACAATAGTAAGCAACGTAACGATCACCACCCAAAAATAAAGATCGTTTCCGTTCTCCGCCGCCGGAGCCGAAGTCTTTTCGGGCGCAAGATTCCCGCCGGATTTCGACGGGCTTTGCATTCCGTCGAGAATTCCCCACAGAGAATCCCGCTTCGCCAGCAGCGTGTTTTTGGTTTCGCCCGAGGTATTCCAAAGTTCCGTATTCACGGAATCAATTTGGGCGCGCACAGCGAGGTAACGCGATCCGTCGAAAGATGATCCCGAAAAACCGATTTTCAAGTACAGGAAAACCAAGGCTATCAAAACCAGCAACACAGACGGAATCACGATTTTTTTCATAATACCCTCTATTTAGAAAGAATCAGCTTACGGCACCGGCTGAAAAACGATTCATCCTCGTACGGAGCCGAAGCTGCGTCCGGGAAAAACTGAATCGAGACCATCGGCGCCTGAAGATGTTTCAAACCTTCCACGGAACCGTCGTTCAAATTCCGGTGAGTGACCTTCAGCACCTTCGGATCGATACTTTTTTCGTTAATCGAGAAACTCGTGCATTCGGAGGTGATCATGGTGCGGTCGAGTTCCAAATCCTTTACCGGTTGGTTGCCGCCGTGATGCCCGAATTTCAGACGTTCCGCTTTGGCGCCGCAGGCGATTCCGAGAATCAGATGCCCGAGTCCGAAACCCATTACCGGTACTTTCCCAAGGAGTTTTTTTGCCGTTTCAATGCCGTAATTCACGGTATTCGGATCGCCGGGACCGCCGGCAAAGAATACGCCGTCCGGTTTCATGGCAAGCACGTCTTCGGCAGAAGTTTTGGCAGGAACCACCGTCACACGGAACCCCATGAGGCGAAGCTTACGGAGAAGTTCTCTCTTCACGCCGAAGTCATAAACGACCATGTGGAGGTCCGCCGGCGGGAGCGTTTCGGGTTTGCCGTAACCGTACACGAGGGAATCTTCCGCCTCGTAAGGTTCTTGACAACTGACTTTTTCAACGAAGTCCGTCCCTTCCAAACCTTTCCAGGCCTTGGCGCGTTCAATTCCTTCCTCGACCGCTACCGATCCGGAGGTACAGATAAAGCCGCGCTGAGCTCCGTTTTCACGCAAGTGAAGCGTGAGCGCACGCGTGTCGATGCCGGCAATTGCCGGAACGTTGTCTTGAACGAGCGCCTCTTGAAAAGACTTTTCCGAACGCCAGTTGCTGTCTTTGTTCAGCTCGCTGAGCATGAGTCCGGCCACTTGAATTTTTTCCGACTCCATATCGGTGACGTTCATGCCGGCGTTCCCCACTTCCGAAGCTACGCAAAGCACGAGTTTCCCGGCAAGAGCCGGGTCGGTCACCATTTCTTCAAAGCCGCTCAAGCCGGTGTTAAAAACCACTTCGCCGAGAGCATCCGCAGGGGCCCCGACGGAATAGCCGTAAAACACACTGCCGTCCGCAAGAGCCAAATAAGCTTTGCGTTCACGTTCCGATTTCCATTTTTCTTGTAAAGTCATGATAACACCTTATACTGAAATTTTGGGGCTGTGACGATTGTATTCCTGAATACTGCAAACTTCCACGCCGAACTGACCGTTCATATCTTCCAAACCTTCCACGGTGGCGCGGAGTGCATCCAAGGTGGTGGTGATCGGAATGCCTCGCAGGATGCACGTGGAGCGAATTTTCGCTTCATCGGCCGAAGCCGCCGCGCCGATAGAGGGCGTATTCACAATCCAAGCGAGATTTTTTTCTTCGATTAAATCGAGAACGTTCGGGCGGCCTTCCGAAATGCGGAACACGGCATGCGTTTGAATTCCGTTATCGCGGAGAATCGTGCTCGTGCCGCGGGTCGAATAAATTTCAAAACCCATCGCCGAAAGGCGTTTCGCGTAAGGCACTACCGAAGTTTGATCGAGATCGCGTACGCTGAGGAACACATTGCCGCGGAGCGGAATGCGGTTTCCGGCGCCCACCTGACTCTTGATGTAAGCCATGGAATTCAAAATATCGAGCCCCATCACCTCACCTGTGGATTTCATTTCCGGAGAAAGGAGAACATCCACGCCCGGGAAACGCGCAAACGGGAACACCGCTTCTTTCACGGCAAAATGTTTCGGCACAAAAAGTTCCGTGTAACCGAGGTCTTTTAACTTCTTGCCCGCCATCACGAGCGAGGCGAGCTTTGCAAACGGAATCCCGGTCGCTTTCGACACAAACGGCACCGTCCGGCTCGCCCGCGGATTCACTTCGAGAACATAAATATCGTCCCCCTTCACCGCAAACTGAACGTTCATAAGGCCGATCACATTCAACTCTTTGGCAAGCGCAATCGCGCGGGTGCGAATGCCCGCCTGAATTTCTTTCGAGAGCGTCGGCGGCGGAATCGCACAAGCGCTGTCGCCGGAATGAATACCCGCAAGCTCGATATGCTCCATAATCCCGCAGAGTTCCGTGGTTTCACCGTCGGAAATGCAGTCCACATCCACTTCGGTCGCGTCTGCCAAAAAGTGATCCACAAGAATCGGACGGTCCGGAGAAACTTCCGCAACTTCATCCTGCATATACTTGCGGAGTCCGGCTTCGTCATACACAATCATCATCGCGCGGCCGCCGAGCACAAAACTCGGGCGCACGAGCACCGGATAACCGATGCGGGTTGCTACTTCCACCGCTTCGTCTTCGGTTTGCGCCATGCCGGAAGGCGGCTGTAAAATCCCTAATTTGTTCACAATGTCGCCGAAAATCTTGCGGTCTTCCGCCGCATCGATCATCGCCGGCTTAGTGCCGATAATGTTCACGCCGTTCGCCTCAAGGCTCCGGGCAAGGTTCAGCGGCGTTTGTCCGCCGAACTGCACAATCGCGCCGTCGCATTGTTCATGGCGGTACACATGAAGCACGTCTTCGAGAGTCAGCGGTTCAAAATAAAGCTTATCGGAAGTATCGTAATCGGTAGAAACTGTTTCCGGGTTCGAGTTCACCATCACGGTTTCAAAACCCGCTTTGCGGAGAGCAAAACTCGCATGCACGCAGCAATAATCGAATTCGATACCCTGACCAATACGGTTCGGCCCGCCGCCGAGAATCATAATCTTCTTTTTCCCGGTTTTCACTCCCGCGCCGTCGGCGAGTTCCGCTTCCGTCGGGTTCGCAAGCACCGTATCGGAGGGGCGGTACAGCGAATAGAAATAAGGCACTTTGGATTCGTATTCTCCGGCACAGGTATCTACTCTCCCGTAAGAAGCGAGGAGCCCTATTTTTTCACGGGCGGCGCGCACGGCATCTTCCGCCGCACCCAAAATCCATGCAATCTGGCGGTCGGAGAACCCGAGCTCTTTCGCCTGAAAGAAAAGCGCCTTGTCGAGAGTAAGCCCGTCTAACGTTTTAGCAGAACGGATTTCGTCTTCAAACAAAGCGATCTCTTGAAGCTGTTCCAAGAACCAGGGATCAATTTTACAAATATCAAAAATTTTCTCTATAGACCAACCGCGGCGGAAAGCAGCGCGTACATAAAAAATTCTCATGGCCGTCGGCTTTTTAATCGCTGCCGTCAAATCATCGTCGGAAAGTCTTTCAAACGCCGCGTCTTTTCCGTCGGCGCCGAACCCGGCGCGCCCGACTTCCAGAGAACGCATCGCTTTCTGGAAAGACTGCTTGAAAGTGCGGCCGATACTCATGGTTTCGCCCACGGATTTCATTTGCGTACCGAGAGTCGTATCGGCGCCGTTGAATTTTTCAAAAGCAAAACGCGGAATCTTGGTCACGATATAATCGATCGTCGGTTCAAAACACGCCGACGTAGTCTTTGTCATATCGTTCATAAGTTCGTCGAGCGTGTAACCCACCGCAAGCTTTGCCGTAAATTTCGCAATCGGGAAACCGGTCGCCTTCGAAGCGAGCGCCGAAGAGCGGGAAACGCGCGGATTCATTTCAATCACCACCAAACGCCCGTTGTTCGGGTTAATGGCAAACTGAACGTTCGAGCCGCCGGTCTCCACGCCGATCTCACGCATAATCGCAATAGAAGCGTTTCGCACTTGCTGGTATTCGCGGTCGGTGAGAGTCATCGCCGGCGCAATCGTAATGGAATCGCCGGTGTGAATGCCCATAGGGTCGAGGTTTTCAATAGAGCAGATAATGATGCAGTTGTCTTTCTTATCGCGCATCACTTCCATTTCAATTTCTTTCCAGCCTTCGATAGATTCTTCAATCAGAAGTTCCGAAGTCGGACTGTAATACAAACCGCGGCGGCAAATCACTTCAAATTCGTCGGGGTTATGCGCAATACCGCCGCCGGTCCCGCCGAGAGTAAAACCCGGGCGAATCACAACAGGCCAGCAATCCAGGGCGCGCTGCGCTTCCCAGGCTTCTTCCACGGAATGCACCGAAACGCTCCGCGGCATCTCAAGCCCAATCTGAAGCATCGCCTCTTTAAAGAGCTTGCGGTCTTCCGCTTTGTTAATCACTTCGGGGCGCACGCCGATCACTTCCACATTATAGCGGGCGAGTACGCCTTCGCGGTGAAGATCCATAGCGAGGTTCAGCGCCGTTTGCCCGCCGAGAGTCGGGAGCAGCGCATCCGGGCGTTCGCGCCGGATAATTTCCGTGAGCGCCTGCACGGTCAAAGGTTCGATATAAGTCCGGTCAGCGAAATCCGGATCCGTCATAATGGTTGCGGGGTTTGAGTTGACGAGAACAACTTCATAACCCTCCGATTTTAATGATTTACAAGCTTGTACTCCCGAGTAATCAAATTCACAAGCCTGTCCGATGATAATCGGTCCCGAGCCGATCAACAGTATTTTTTGAATATCTTGACGTTTTGGCATAGTTTTCCGAACTTTCGACCTACCCGACCTTGGGCAAATCGGGGTAAATCTAGAATTATTTGATTTTTTTAAAGTATTTTTTTGAAAGAATCTACACACTTTATAAAATTTTTTTATCTTGCCGAAAAAGTATGAAGATACTCGTTGGGGAAGTTTTTTTCTCCCGAAAATAAAGCGCTTTTTTCATTGAAAATTTTGAGGGGAAATATTTGAAATCGCGTGTTCATTTTAATCTCAATGACATTATTTCCGTTAATTACGGGTGGCTCCCTCCATTTCATTCCGGGACCGGGCTCGCATTTTTGGGGTGCTAAAGCACCTCCAAAAACGGAGCCGCGAAACGCGTCTCCGCAGTTCCTGTCGCATCCCTGCCACATTTCTCGGGAGCGGGGATCATTTTTACCACATCATCGTCACCCCGGTCCAAACCCGTCTATCCTAACAGAACTTTTTTAATTTATATTCTTCGAAACACCTAACCGAATGGAATACAAGTAAAAAATTTTTAGAAACACAATTCTCGAAAATTATACCTACGAAGAAATCACCCGCGAAGGCCGTTCTCTCGAACTCACCTAAAAAGAATCTCAGAACGATAACTCCCAACTTGACACGCACAACAAAACTTAGGAAAACCATGACAAACTTCCTGCAACTTGCCAAACAGCGCTGTACCACAAGAGGCTTCAAAGAACAAAAAATGGAGGGATAAAAAATGAAAGAATTACGATTTTTAATTTACAGTACGCCGCAGGAAAACGTAAAATAAACCAAAAAGTAATTTCTATTCAGCGCCTTTTTCAAGTACAGGTTTTAACTGTTTTTCTAGCAAATGTTTATCGGGTAAAACCGTAACAAATTTAGAGATAATGACATCAAATTCTTCGTTAAATTTGTATTTCCATACTTTTTTATAAGTATAAAACTATATTTACAACATGTTTTATCGGCGGAAAGTAATACCGGCATTATTACAAATTTTGGGAGGGCAAATTGGTAAAACCCGCCTGCAATCAACAACCTCTGTGCATTATGAAAAATAACATCCAACTATTCAACAAATTTAATATTCGTTCTGTTTGGGACAAAGAGCAGGAAAAATGGTGGTTTTCAATTATTGATATTATCGCCATTTTAACAGATAGTGATTATCAGGCTGCCCGCAAATATTGGAAAGTCCTGAAAGGCAGATTGAAAGATGAGGGTAGTTGGTTGTTCGGAAATTCCGAAGAATCGGAAAACAAAGACGAGTTGGTAACAAATTGTTACCAACTGAAAATGTCTGCTGCCGATGGAAAATATTATAACACCGATGTGGCGGATACGGAACAAATTTTACGGCTAATCCAATCCGTTCCAAGTAAAAAAGCCGAACCGTTCAAAATGTGGCTTGCGCAAGTAGGCCGAGAAAGAATAGATGAAACAATAGACCCCGAACTTTCCATTGACAGGGCTGTTCAAAACTATCGGCAGTTAGGGTATTCGGAAAATTGGATAAACCAACGCATAAAATCCATTGAAGTCCGCAAGTCATTGACAGATGAATGGGATAAAGCAGGCGTGAAACAAGGGAAAGAATATGCTTTGTTAACCGATTTGATGACCAAAACATGGAGCGGAATGACAACAAAGCAATATAAACGCCATAAGAGTTTGAAAATGGAAAATTTGCGAGATAATATGACCAATTTGGAGTTAATTATCAATATGTTGTCGGAAGCAACCACAACCGAATTATCCGCAAAAAACAATCCGAAAGATTTAACCGAAAGCGCTCAAATGGCACACGCTGGCGCAACCGTTGCCAAAAATGCCCGTTTGGAAATTGAGAAGAAAGGCGGTGAGGTTATATCTCCGCAAAACGCAAAACAACTCGGACAGAGAAACAAATTCGAGATTTCCGAACACTTGGAAACAAGCAAAAAAACGGAAAAGAAAGCCGGAAAATCCAAAAAGAAGAAATAAATATGGAAAAACCAATGACAAACTTTCTGCAACTTGCCAAACAGCGCTGCACCACAAGAGGCTTCAAAGAACAAAAAATCGAGCCGCAAGAATTACAGCAAATCTTATCCGCCGGGCGCGTAGCCCCCACTGCTTGCAATCGGCAGCCTCAGCGCATTATCGTAGTTCAGCAGCCGGAAAATATTTTAAAAGTCCAAAAAGCCTATAAAACATTCGGCTCGCCATGCGTATTGATCGTATGCCGAGACACCCGAAACGAATTGATCCGCCCATTTGATAACAAATGCTCCGGCGATTTGGACATAGGCATTATCTGCGATCACATGATGTTAGCCGCCCGCGAATTGGGCATCGGCTCCGTGATGGTCGGGCTATTCGACCCGGGAATTATCCGGAAAGAATTCAACATTCCCGAATACATAGAACCCACCGCCCTGCTGATTTTAGGTTATCCTAAAAACGGATTTTTAGACCCGGAACGGCACCTTACGGAAAGGAAAAAACTCGAAGAAACAGTCATGTACGAAACCTGCCGGGAATAAATCTCAAGATCAGAGCAACCAAACACCTCGTCATTCTACGGCACCGACCGTAGAATCCAATCAAGCAGCAGCACACATTTGGAAAATCATACGAATAACGTTCATTTTACTAATTTTTCAACCAACCGAAAACAATAAGGAGTAAACCATGGAAATGTGTCAAAGCTGCGGAATGCCCATGAACAAAGACCCGCAAGGCGGCGGAACCAATGCCGACGGGAGCAAAAACAAAAAATATTGCAGCTACTGCTATCAAAACGGAGCGTTTGTCGGCGGAGAAGTCACAGTCAAGGAATTTCAGGAATTTTGCCGGCAGAAAATGATTGAAAACGGAACGCCCAAATTCCTCGCATGGCTCTTTACCCGCGGCATGAAACGCCTCGAAAGATGGAAAGGGAAATAAAACCCAAACGATCCGGAAAAACGGTTACGTCTTTCTTTCCGTGAAAAATTCTTTCATCACCCGGCAAACTTTCACAAGTTCCTCTTCGGAAATAATGTAAGGCGGCATAGTGTAAACCACGTTTAAAAACGGGCGGAGCCATACGCCGCGATCCGCGGCGTATTCCTGAATACCGGCGTGATCTTTTTCGCTTAGCGTTTCAATCACCCCGCAAGCCCCGAGAACACGCGCCTCACGGACACCGGGAGCCGTAAACCCTGGCAATTCGCGTTTCAAAATTTCATGAATCCGGGCAATTTTCCCCAGGTAATTCTCCGACTCAAAAATCCGGATGCCTTCGAGAGCCACCGCGCACGCAAGCGCGTTCCCCATAAAAGTCGGGCCGTGCATAAAAGCAGTCTCGTAAGAATCCCCGAGAAAAGCCTTATAAACTCTTTCATGCGCAATCGTCGCCGAAAGCCCGAGATAGCCCGCCGTTAACGCTTTCGCAAGCACGAGAATATCGGGAACCACTTGCGCCTGTTCGCAGGCAAACATCGTGCCGGTGCGCCCGAAACCCGTCGCCACTTCGTCTAAAATAAAAAGCACGCCGTAATCATCACACAACCGCCGCGCTTCCGCGAGAAACTCCGGCGGGTAAAAATTAAACCCGCCGGCGCCTTGCATCAGCGGTTCGCATACAAAACCCGCAATTTCATGATGATGCTTCTTGAAAAGTGCCTCCAAATCCTGTACCGCGCGCGCGGTTCCCGCCCGGTCATCAAAACCTTCCGGCGGGTGAATAAAATAATGTTCCGCAAGGTACCCTTTAAACAGGTGATGCATACCCTCTTCCGGGTCGCCCACCGCCATCACGCCGATCGTATCGCCGTGATAACCGCGGTACAAACTGGCAAAACGCGTTTTCCCTTGAATCCCGCGGTTCATGTAATACTGCACCGCCATTTTCAGCGCCGCTTCCATACCCACCGAACCCGAATCCGCAAAAAACACATGGCTGAGCCCCGGCGGCGTAAGCCGCACAAGTTCGGCAGCGAGTTTCTCCGCATTATCATGAGTGAGCCCGCCGAGCATCACATGAGAAAATTGTTTCATTTGAGTTTCAAGCGCTTTGTTCAGCCGCGGATGATTATAACCGTGAATCACGCACCACCAACTCGAAATCGCATCAATCAGCGTGCGCCCGTCTTTTAAATGCAGCAAAACGCCCGAAGCCTCTTTAACCGCATAGGGCATTTTCATTTTTCTCATCTGAATATAGGGATACCACAAGCTCATGCGCGGAAATTTACATTTTTGAGTTTCCCGGAACTTCCCGCCGAGGGCGGAAATAATTACATTATTCAAATGAATTGGTTTGCTTATTTTATTTGGTTCGTTTTATTTATCGCCGGCGTTTGCTTTACTTATTACACCCCGCAAGCAACCCTTTCTCTTTCCCAAAAATTTCTGTACATTTCCATTTGGGGCGCGGCTCTCGGAGTCATATTAACCGCTGTTCTTTCGAGAAAAGGAAAAACGGAACCGAGCGGAGAACAGACAACATCCGAAACAACTCCGCAAGAGGACCCGGAAACCGCAAAAAATTCCGGCACGCCGGAATCCCAAACCGACACCTCTTCGGAAAAAAAGGAATTTCTCGCCCATCTGGAATCCTGGAGCCAATTCTGCGAAGCCATCGCCAAAGCACGTCCGTTCCCTGAAATTGTGGGCGGGCTCCGGTCGTTACTTTCCGAAATATACCCCGAATCGAGCGGCGCGCTTTATATGTACAACGGAAACCTCATGGAGCAAATTCAAATATTTGCATTCGGGAATCATTCCGTCGGCAGCGAACGCATTCATTCCGAAGAATGCCTGAGCTTTGACCGCGGCGAAATCTCTATGAACGATTTTTCAAACCTCACGATTTTCTGCACGCATTTGCACCGCCACACCGAAGGCTATTCCCTGTGCGCTCCGGTCGAAGGCATGGAAGAACATTTCGGCACGCTGGTCCTTTATTTTCCGGAAATGCAACCGAAAGAAACTCTCCGAGAACAAAAAACCGCGCTGAAAATTATCGCCGCCACTTTCGGAGTCTATGCCGCAAATCAAAAACTGAATATCCTTTTTGAAACTCACAGCATCCGCGACCCTCTCACTTCGCTTTTCAACAGGCGTTACATGGAAGAATCGCTCGCGAGAGAAGTTTTCGCCGCCGTACGCCACGATATTCCCATCGGCATGATCATGTTCCGCCCGGATTCCTACAACGCCATCCGCGAAACACACGGGCTCCGCACGGCCGAACAGCTCTTATGGGAAATCGGTCAGCGTGTTCCGCATTATATCCGCGGAGAAGACATCCCCTGCCGTTTCGATGCGAACACGTTCTGCATTATTCTGCCGGGAGCAAACCCCGAAATCACGCTCACCCGCGCGGAAAAAATCCGTTACGAAATCGGGAACCTCGAAATTTCCTACGGCAATGTTCTTTTATCATCAACCCTCAGCCTCGGGACGGCGAATATCCCGAAAAGCGCCTCAAACGGCGAACAGCTGATTCACAATAGTCTCGCCTTACTCTCCGAAGCCGAACTCACCGGCAACTGTGTCAAAACCCCGGAAAATTCATGAACCAACAATCCAAAAAAACACGATTTGCAGAATGGTACGTTTCCTTTGTCTCAAAAAACCGCTGGAAACTTTTCTTTTTCATTCTCGCCGTTCTTCTCCTTTCCCTCTACCCCATTGTCACCAAGCTCAAAGTCAATCCGGACTTAGCGACTCTTCTCCCGAAAGACACGCCGAGCGTACTCGCGCTCAATGAATCCTACGAGCGGTTCGGAAGCACCGACCGTTTTACGATTGCCCTGCAAGCCTCCGATCCGTATCTGGTGGCAGCGCTCCAGGACAGCATCAAAGATTACATTTCCTCGCATTGGCAAGAAGACATTGTCACCCAGCCCCAGGTAGCGAACGACAATTCGTTTTTCACCAGGAACGCGCTTCTTTATTTACCTCAAGAACATTTGATACGTATCCGCGATAACCTCGAAGACATCCAGCTCGAACTCGGCCGCAAGCATGGCCCGCTCGTAGTGGATCTCCTCGGAGAATTGGACGCCGAAGAAAAAAAGGAACGGATTTGGTTCGATGCCGGACTCCCCGGCGAACTCGGGCTCCCCGACGAAGCCTCCGAAGCGTTCGACACTTTCTTTGCCGCTCAAAAAGAAGAAAAAGTCCAACCCACGGATCCCAAACGAAAACTTCCGAAAGAACTCCGCACGCGCTTAATCGGCACCGACCGGTACGATTCCACGCTCTTTAACGGAGTCATCCAATGTAAACTCACGCGCCCATCCACCGACATCAATTTTGTGGAACACATTCTCGCCCGCACCGACACGCTGATCCGAATTTATCAGTCGAAAAATTATGCGGTACCCGTGAAAATTACCGTGGAAGGCTCTTATGAAGGACTTTCCGAAGTGGAGGATTTAACAAGCGGCGGCTTTGTATCGCTCGTTATTTCCATAATCTTAATTTATCTGATCGTCGCCTTTTTCTTCCGAAGCCCCGTCAAGGCGCCGATTCTTTTATGCGGACAAGTTCTCCTCGCCTGTTCCGTAACCATGTGCTTCACCGCTCTTTATTACGGCGCGCTGAACCCGTTTACGGTACTTGTGGCAAGCATTATTCTCGGCATGGGAATCGACTACTCCATTCACTTCCTCGGAAACTGCCAGCGTTACTTCACGGAAACCGGCGACCTGAAAAAAGCCCTCGTGCTCACCCTCGAACATCTGCTTCGCCCCATGTTCCTCGCGGCCCTCACGACCATTGCGGGGCTCCTTTCCCTTTTGATCGCCAAATTTGTCGGGTTCTATGAATTCGGCGTGATTTCCGCGGTGGGTATTCTCATGAGTTTCCTGACCGCCATTTTTGCCATGCCCGTATTTATTACCATTGCCGGCGGGCTCCCGGCCATCAACCGCTCTTCGTTCTTCCCCAAAAGCTGGAACGATGCGAAAGTGGCAAGCGTCATGGTGCGCGTGTCGATTGTCGCCTTAATCATCACGGCGGTTCTTGCCGTCTTTATTCCGCGGGTGGAATTTGAACATAACTTCCAAAATCTGCGGAGCATTAAAAAAGAAACCAGGCAAGGTATCGCCACCGGAGTCGCGCTTTCTTCCAACCGAAAGATCTCCACGCCCGCCGCCGTTATGGGAAGCACCTCCGCACAGCTGGATTCGCTTTACGACACCCTGATGGTGCGGCTTCATACGGAAAAAGACTCCACGCTCCGGAGTTTCCTCACCCTCAAAACATTCCTCCCCTCCGAAAAAGATCAAGCCGAACGCATGGCTTTGATCGAAGAAATCAAGGACCTCGCCGAAGCCCGCGTATTCGACCGCGCCACAGGGCAAGACAGCACCAACATTCACACGCTGCGTTCCCTGATTGAAAGCGTACATCCTTTCACCGGCGATTCGCTTCCGGAATGGGCGCTGGACTTGCTGCGTGAAAAAGACGGTTCCTACGGGCGTATCGGATTTATCTACGGAAGTTACCCGAGTTGGGATGCACTTGCCGTCGCCGATTTCCAGGATCGTTACGGACACTGGGAATTCGGCGGTGAAAAACTCAAAGTCTTCTCAAGCCAGTTTATTCTTTCCGATGTGATCCGCGCGGTGAAACATGACGCCGCCCGGATGGCGTTTGTGGTTTTAATAGTCGTGATATTGATCCTTATTTTCTCACTGCGATCCAAACGGCTCGTACTCATCTCTTCGGGCTCTCTCCTGATCGGTTTCGTGTGGAGCGTGAGCATACTCGGGCTCATGACTTACTTCTTCGGCATCGGGCGTATCGGGATTTACAACGTAGTCGTGATACCCGCAATCCTCGGACTAGCCATCGATTCCACCATTCATTTGATCATCGCGTGGGTACAAATTCCGGATATCACTCCAAGAAAACTCATCGATAACATCGGGCGTCTCGTAATCGCAAGTTCCACCACCACCGCCGCGGGCTTTGCCGGCGCACTCGGAGTCGCGCACCGCGGACTTCGCACCATCGGCGAACTCTCGGTCATCTCGATTCTCGCGTTCCTGGTTGCTTCCATAATTTTCACAACCACATTCTGTATGATCTGGTTGAAAAAAGAAAAGAAGTAGATGCGTTCCGTATTTTCATGGGTGGCTCCCGGCGGACCCCTCCGGGACCGGGCTTGCATTTTGCTAAGCGGCAAGCCGCCAAGCAAAACGGAGCCGCGCTTATCCGTTCTTCGGGCAAGTCGTCTGCGCGTCTCCGCCTGGTCAGGTCGCATCCCTGCCACAAAATACAGGTTCTTCGGGCATAAAAAACAGGGACAAGGGACGGAACATTTCCTTGTCACCCCGTTTCGCGCCATGAGATCTTACGGCATCCTGAAACCGGTTCGGAATCTCCAACACTTTTGTCGTCATGCTGAACCTGGTTCGGCATTCATCCGTACAGCCGCTTTGTCCCAAAAAACCTTAAATCCGGTAACGACCAACGAATTAACCGCTTTAGAAGCACAAGAACCCGGGTTATGAAAATTCCTTTCGTGAATTTAACCGCACAGCGCACCGCTTACCGGGAAGAACTCCAAGCTGCCGCCGAACGTGTTTACGCCTCCGGCTGTTTTATCGGCGGCATTGAAGTAGAACGCCTCGAAGAGGAACTCTCCGCGTATGTGGGCGTCCCTTATACGGTAAGCTGCGCAAGCGGCACCGACGCCCTCACGCTCGCCCTTATGGCTCTCGAACTCCGCCCGGGCGATGAAGTGATTGTGCCGGATTTCTCCTTTATCGCCCCTGCGGAATGCGTGCGGTTTCTCGGAGGCACGCCGCGGTTTGCCGATATCTCTCCCGGTTCGTTCTTAATTGATCCGCTTTCGGTAAAAGAACTCATCAACCCGAAAACCAAGGGCATTATCGCCGTCAACCTTTTCGGAGAATGCGCCCCTTACGAGGAACTGCGCCGTATCGCCTCTCAAAATCAACTCTGGCTTTTGGAAGACGCCGCCCAAAGTTTCGGCGCCGCCCAAAACGGCAAACGTTCCGGCAGCCTCGCCGATATAGCCATCACAAGTTTTTACCCCACCAAACCGCTCGGCTGTTACGGCGACGGCGGCGCGCTCTTCACCCGCAATCAGGAAATCGCCGCGCGCGTCCGAAAACTCGCAAACCACGGAAGCACCTCGCGTTACCTCCATGAATGCACCGGCATCAACAGCCGGCTGGACTCCTTACAAGCCGCGGTTCTCCGCGTCAAGCTCTCGCATCTCAATCAAGAACTCAAACTCCGGCAGAGCAATGCCGAAAAATACGACTCTTTTTTTTCAAACTTTCAGGAAATCCAAATACCCGTCCCGGCCGCCGGGAACCAAAGCAGCTTCGCGCAATATACGCTCCGCTCTTCGGCGCGCGAACGGTGGCTCTCACATCTAAAGCGCGCCGAAATTCCCTGCTGCATTCACTACCCAAGCCCTCTGCACCGTCAGCCTTGCTTTGCTGACTTGAAACCGGAAACTCAAAATACTCCGCACACGAAAAAAGCATGCGAAGAAGTTTTCAGCCTCCCCATTTGCGCTTTCACCGATACGGATTTAATTATTCAATTCGTAAACGCATCCCTCTAATTCAAGCGGTTCCGGCACACCGGCAGCGATCAGTGCTTCCACCTCATCAGGGAACCTGCGGCGATACTCCTCCTCATTCAGTTCTACAAAAAACGGAATATTACAAGTCTCCGGCAAACTCTCCATCGCATCGCTGCTAAAACCATATTGTCCGAGTTCTTCCCAAATCACAAACCCATAACAACTGAAAACACCTTCTTCAATGTATCCGCAAGAAGAATTCTCTTTATCCAACACTACTTTTCCTTCCGGTGTCATTACATAAAATCGAAGTATCGGAGCCGCTTCTTCTCCGAAAAGCGGTTTTTTCCCGCAAAGACAATCTTTACAGCATATATTCGGAACACTGAGACTAATCTCTTCAAAAGCCCCCGGCTCAAGCCAACTAGTCACTCGTGTAAAAAACGCACCTTCAAACACATCTACTTCTGCGCTTGAGCTATTAGAACAAGCCGCGAAAAACAGGGCGACAAAAGAAATACAGATAAACTTTTTCATAAATATAAACCTCCAAATTACTCACGCCCATTGAAACAATCCATGGAAAAATCGGTTAACTTTAACGGTTCCGGAAGAGCGCCGGTATATATCTTATCAGGGTACCTGCGGCGATATTCTTCCTCGTTCAGTTCTACAAAAACCGGATAATTGCAATGTACTTCCGTAAGCGGTATCAATGGTATCGTTACACCGAATTGTCCGAGATTTTCCCAAAAATGAAACTGCGAATAACAACTGAGTACTCCTTCCTGATTGTATTCGCAAGAGGGGTTCTCCTGATTTAACTCCACTTTACTGATCGGCATATTTGAATAAAACCGAAGCAACGGAGCAGCGTTAGCCCCGCAAAGCGGCGCTGTCGCTGCCACACAATAACAATCTTCACAACACGCTTGCGGCAAACCGACACAAATTTCCTCAAACGCCCCCGGTTCAAGCGAATCGGGGGCTCGCGTGAAAAGATGTCCTTGAAACATTTGTCCGCTTGAACTACTTTGCGTTTCTTCGCTGGAGCTGCCGGAGGTTGTGACGCTTGAGCTGCTGTTCAAATCATACGATGCGCCATTCGTTTCAAGACAAGCCGCAAAAAACAGGGCGATAAAAGAAATACAGATAAACTTTTTCATAAAAATAAATATAACCCCCTCAAAAAATCATGCAAGCGGTTTTTGAATCCCGGCACTTTTGCGTGAAAACCGTCAAAGCATTTTGCGGTTATGCTCCCGATGAGCCGCTCAAAATAGACCGTACCGCCTTTTCCATGCGAAAATACACCGAATAAATTCGTTATTTTCTCATCACAAAAGAGTCCACCGGCGTCTCTTTATCCACCTCGTAAGTAGAAACCGCAATCGTATTTCCGTCCACCTCAAAAATCATATAACTCGGAATTTTATGCTGAAATCCGATATTCACGGATAACGGTAAATTTCCCGCCATATATGCTTTACTCCCCACAAGCCCTTTCACCAAATACGGATATTCCTCATTGTTCTTCACAAACAAGTGTCCCGAACTGTTAAACAAATCGTAGTATTTAATTCCGCTCGCCGTCGTCATGGTGATATAAACGGTTCCGGGGTTCTCTGCAAGAGAAATTTGCTCTTTCGTTTTATCAACCACCAAACCGCCTTCATATTTTTTCCGCGCCGTATTCCAAATACCGCCCGCTTTCATGACATAACTCCTCGCATACACATGATCGTGCCCGGCAAGCACCAAATCAACGCCATGCTTATCCATCAGTTTTTCAAACCCGGCTTCCACATAACGCTGAAGATCATAATCCGCCACATGATCGGCAATGGTCGCAGTAGATTTATGATGATTTACAATAAGCCATGTATATTTTCCGCTATTTGCCGCTTTCGCTTTTTCAATCACTTCGTCAAAAACTTTCACATAAAATTTCGCATCATCGGTACTGCCCGGATAAGCGGTCGTATTAAGCCCTACAAAAAGAACGTTGTTATAGAGGTAAAAATAATTGGCGACTTTCTCAATCGTTTTAAAACCGTCACCCTCGCATTCCGCCGGCGCGTTATATTCATTCGGTAAATGAAAGTGATACATAAATGAACAATGTTTATCATGATTCCCGGGCACAGGAGCAAAAGGCAAACTCCGGAGCGCCGGCGGAGCAAAGAAATTCGCGTATTCGCTTTCATCGCCGCTTGTTTTATCCACATGATCGCCCGCGCTCAAAATAAAATCCACTCCCTCGGAAACAATCCGGTCCACCACGGCCGCCCAGCCCGAAGCAGACGTTTGATCAATGCTAAACCAAGCGCTTTCCGAATCCTGTTTTCCCTGTTTTGAAGTCCCTGCCGCATTCACTTGCGGATCGGATATGGCGGCAAACCGGAACGCACCGGCCTTCGGCGTTTTGTATTCATATTCCTCACTCCAACTCTTGCCGTCGCTCGAAACGCTGTAACGATACCGGGTGTCCGGCTCCAAATTCATTACCGTCGCTTTATGGAAATTTCGGCCTGCGGAAGCTTTACCGAAAGAACCCGATTCCTCCGCAACCAACTCTTCGCCCTTAAAAACTCGTACCATTGTTTTTTGATAGTAACGCTGATTCCCCGAATACCAATTCAAATTCAGCTCGGATGTACTCGCTCCCGGAGTGAGCCCGAGCATTTCTACCGCCACTCCGGATCCCTGCCCGGAAGCGCCGGTAATACCGGAACAGGAAGCCCCAAAACAAAACACCAAAACGGTATGAAAAAACACCTTTTTAAAACCCATAACGACCTCCAAAAGTTGCTAAATGGAATATAAATAATTCACAAACCTTTTCAAGACCTGCCTTTAAAAATCAGCGAAAGATTCAATCATTTAAAAACTCAGGGATCATCCGTGAACGCAAAAAGTGAGCCTTTCGAACTCGCTTTCGTTTATTTTTTACAAAATACTTTTAATTCACCAAAATCCGCAATGCTTTTCGTTCGCGCCCAAACAGAACTTTCACCATATACATCCCTTTCGGCAAATGCCCGAGAGAAACGGAATGCGAACCGTGCTCATAGCTTTGTTTGCCGATAAGTATTCCTTTCAAGTTGAAAATCTCAACCGCAGCACGATTTTCCGCAGTCAAATAAAAACCGTTACGAACCGGGGTCACCCCATTATTGCTCGCGATAAGCGGTCTTGAAATATTCGCGCGGCAAATCTCATCATCAAGCCTGCAAACGCCGTCCCAAACATAAACCGAGAGTTCATTTTTATCAAGTACTACCGATCCGTACAAGTAAGGTTCCGCTTCGGCTTTTTCTCCCGCTAAATTTTCACTCACAATCGAAAGCGTATATTCGCCGTATCCGGAAGTAACGCCGGCCGTTTCCAATTCAAAAGCATGACAATCGGTGCCGACGGGAATCGTAATATTATCCTTCTCTCCAAGAATTTCCGTAACGGATCCGGAAGCGTTGGTGAGCTGCACTAAAAGATTTCCGGCAAAAGTTCCGGCGCCTTTATTCCGCACTCCAAAAACCATCACCAACGAATCGCCTTTCACAATCATCGCGCCGTAAGAGGAATCATAATCTGCCGGCGCGAGTTCCGTAATACTGCAAAGCTCAAGAGAAGATTGGTCCGGCGCAAATTCCTCCCCTACTCTTACGGACGCCGTATTCGAATAAGTCGTAGCCGCTTGAACAACCTCCCATCCGCCGCTTCCATTTTTAATAACCGGCTTCAAAAGATAAATACCCGGAACGGCGGCGGGGGAAACAGCCGCTTTTACCTCCAAGATAAAATCATTTCTAAGCTGGGATGCGCTGTTATCTGTTTTTAGGCGCGCCCGGCTGAACGGCATCACACTATCAAGTTCCACCGTACCGATTATTTCAAAGTCATTTCCCGATTCATTAAACATCGCAATACCGAGAGAATCTCCCCGCGGAAGTGTCGCGGTGCCGACATTGTAAATCGTAGCGTTTACCGTAAACGATTCTCCAAGAGCAAGCGAATCTTTCACGGTGAAATTCTTTCCGAACACTCTTAAATCGGCTTTCCCATTCCCATTCAAATTCGGCATCACATTAATTACCGCTTCGTGACCGTAATTAAATTCATAACCCGGAAGCGGTGATAAGGCGCTCAGTACAAACCAACCGTTATAACTTCCGCTCCAGCCCCAATTAAAATGGAATTTGCCGTTGGTATTATAACCATCCAAAACAAAGGCATGACCGGAAGAACCGTCTTGCGAATTACCGGCGTAAAAAACAGGCAGCAAACTGTCAATTTGCATGCGTAAAATATCTTCCCAAATATAGGGCAAAATGGAATCATTGGAAGGAGCCCAAGTACCCGAACCGATTTCCAAATAATCCGAAGGGCGAATATACAATCCGTCTTTTGAAATAAACCGAACACTCTCATCATAATCAAAATAACGCGGCATGGCCTGCGGAACATCCAAAGAATAAGCGCCGCTTGATCCGGTTCCGTAATCCATTTCAACGGAAGCACCGGTATGATACATCAAAGCCGCCACCGCGCGAGCTTCCGAATCCGTATATTCTTGCTTACTATAGCGGGTTCCTTCCTGATCGATATAGTTTCCGAGGGAATCCGGATAAAAACCGTAACTCTTTTGCATACTCGCCCAGTCATAAACAAAACGCCCCGTATTCGCCGACGGAACGGAAATTTTCGAATTGCGCGTAACATAAGCGGGTATCGGGACGGAAATCTCTTGCGGATACTGATGATAATACATGAGCTGCGACATGGTCGTTGCCACGCACCCCGTATAGGTAGAATCACTCCCGATTACCGGAGTCAAATAATTATAGGGAGTCCATTGATCCCAATAGGTTTGAATCAAATAACTCCCCGGCTCATGACTGTTTATTTCCGCAAGCGCCCAGGCTTCTTCAATTTCCGGCGTAGCAGTTTGCCCGTTTTGATGCGCAAACTCCATTTGACGCTCCAAATCCTGCAAATACCAGGCAAAATTCTCAGGCAGGTTATCATCTTCAAATTTTCCGCCTTCGGAAACCCCGAGAAGCGGCGTAAAAACATCATCGCCTGAGATAATTACAAAACCGTTTCTGTTATTGTCAGGCAAACTATCGGGTACATGGGGTCCGGACTCATGAATTTCAAACACATAATAAAGCACATGCGGATTTTCCGCACTCCGGTTCATACCCGAACTCAGCGGTTGTATATCCCTGTTTTTCTGCCTTTTAAGAGTTACATTTTTCTTGGTTTCAAACACACCGGAAGCAATCCTTTCCGCTCGGGACAAATCCACAGGCGCTGCTACCGCGAAAGTAACAAGAGAAATGAAAAGCAGAGAGAAAATTCGGTTCATAACTTTATAAATAAGTATTTTTGAATTTTTCGTCAATAATTACAAGTACTTTATCGCAAAGTCAAATCTATTTCGAGTAATTCTTCTTGAAAAAGGCATTCATTTGCCGAATCTCTCGCTTGGCAATAAAAAACGGTTCTCTTACGAGAACCGTTTTTTTGAATTTTTCACAAGCAATTATTTCTTTTGCTTGCGATGCACACCCCAAATCTCGGTGACATCGTGCTTGGCTCTTCTGCCGGCATTTCTGATTTGAACGTAAGTCGAAAGTTTGGCGATGTAGGCGCCGGTTCCGACTAAGCGTTTGTTATGCGCAAGCAGATTCCAGCCGAGGAATACATAACCCGGATGAGTGCGGCAATCGCCCTTTGTTTTATTATCAAGCGGATCTCCATTAAAGAGCGGGTCATCGCAAGCAATTTTCCGGCTGCCGCCTTCGGCCACAAACGTGCCCAAGTTCGTGTAATAGAATGTTTCCGTTACAAGCCAAATATCTTTCGGGTCCAACCTCATTAGTGAAGTATCGGAAGAAAGAATGTTCGCCATATCGGTTTTAATAACGTAACCGAGTTGCCCGGGGAAACGCGCTTTAATGGAATCCAAGCTTTCATAGAGCCCAACATGATGAGGAGTTTCCACTTCACCTTTTTCAATCCGTTTCTGCATCTCCGGATCGGTCGGGTCAATTTCTGCAAACTTGACAGACCAAATTTCGGATCTCGCATCACCAACGATTTGAATCCAAGGGGACGGTACCAGCGCATTATAATCCGTCGGCGCATTCCCTAAGGAATCCGTCAAGAACCCGGCACGGAACCGCACATAATCGCCTGCGTGCGGAGATGGTGATGAGGCCTGATTTTCATTTGCATAAAAGAAATCAACGGTATCGCGACTCGTACGCCAAGACCCCGAACCCGCCAAAACAGCCACATAACGCTGGGCAGCCGTAGCCACATTGGCACTGCGGAGATAATAATGGAACAACTCGAGAGCTTGAGATTCCTGTGCCGCAGTAAGGTTTGCCAGCGGCTCGGAAAATACTAAGCGAACTCTATCAAAATTATTACGCTCGGCAGTAATACGCGTGCTAAGAATAATCGGAGGCACTTTTTCACTGATAGGAACCGCCGGTCCAGCACTAAGTGTATTTGAACCCTTTTTATATCTTATCCAAGATTCAATTGTTGAAAACGGACTGGTAGTTCTCGCCGTTTTGGAGAATTGCTTCCCTTTGAAAACGAATACACTATCCCAGAACTCAGCATTTTTCTCAACCTTTGCCGCTTCAATCGCTGAACGATCCAAACGGAAGGTATCCAAAACGCCTTTTTCATCATAATCCCAGAAGACCAAAATGGAATCCGGAAGAGAATCTTTGTGAATTAAGCGGTCATAGACAATCACAAGGGAATCTGCAATACCATCCAAATAACTGCCGGAAGGACTCACATAAGCCGCATCCATAGCGCCGCTTAAATCTTCCATTTCACCTTCATTATCAAAGAGTTCTACAACCAATGGTGTCGGGAACGGCGGCTTGAAGAATTGAAGCTGATTCCAGGTTGCACTAATCAAAGGATTATTATCGCCCATCACCTTAATTTCGGCAAAATTCGGATCGGCATACAAAGTACGGGACATAAGCCCTATATCCGCTTTACCGCCTATGATTGAGGTCGAACCCGGAGTACTAAGTCCCGGAGAAAATTCGTAAGAAAGTGAAAAATTACAATCCTCACAAATCTGGATAGTGCCTAATGCCGGATCATTTTCAGGCAACGTCGGGTCATAGGCGACAAGATAGAGCGGATATCTAATAAGTGTCCAGGAATCTTCCGGGTCGTCCGAATCCGTGAAAAATTTGGTTCCCGACGGAACGACTCTAGTGGAATAAGTCGAATCTACGAAAGCAATCGCCGGTAGGTAAAATGTCAGGTTGGCAACCGCAGTACGCCCCACGACTTTAACCGTATGAGCTGCCGACGCAGCATCGGTCATTGAACCCACCAAAACCGTCACCCAAACGGTATCCATACCGGAACTACCGATGGTTCTTACCGCGCTTTCAGTAAGAATACTATCCGGATGATCCGCACTGTAGAGCCGTAATCCATCGGAAAGATCCAAGGAATAAGTTTGTCCCACAGCACTTTCTTCATCCACGTCTAACGGGAGCGTAGGTCCGTTATCCGCAAAAGCGGAAATATAAACCGGAATACGGATACCGGCCATGGCCGAACCGCGGAATCTCCAGGTTCTTCCGGTTTCTTCGGATTTCGAATCACGTGTCATCACATTCAAATTACCGGCAATACGGAACGAAATTGAAGTGGTTTTTCCCTCAATAGAGATCAATAAACGGTAATTACCCGGGGGGAGTCCGCCGATCGCCGCTTTATCCACTTTAGGTCTGTAGCGATCCGTAAGATCAATACCGCCGTAATAAATTTGGGCATTCGGCAGGGATACGACCGGTTCACCGTTACGTTTTACAATTTCATAGCTTACCGGCTTGCCGATAGCCGAACCGCAAACACGCGTAGAAGTAGAACCACTACCACCACCAAGAGCCATTGTTGCACAGGAACCGTCTCCGCTGGTTTCATAGCAAAGTTCGTAAATGTTCGGATCCTCCGGAACCGATTGATAGTCAAGACCGGAACTTTGCTGAATGTACATATTCGTTTTGATTCGTACGTTACTCATCGTAGTACGGCGGTCACAAAAGAAAATATCAATATCGTAAGTTTGACCGGGAACGAGATTGGCTCCATTTCTATCTTTAATACTATCCAATTTCACATAGCCGGGAGCTGCAAGGTGAGTTCCGCCTAAATCCACTGCAAGTCTTTTGTCAATAAATACCCAAATATCATCATCACCGCGGAAAGTAAAGTTCAAGCCCGGTTTATGAACAAAATTAGCACGGGACTCGAAACAATAGTGTTGATTGCGCGGAGCTTCATTACCTGCCCCACACTTACCATCGGGATTAGTAACTCCCCAACATCTGCCGACAACAGGACGAATTTCCCAATTCCAAACAGCCGGGTACTCTCCGTTACCCAAGTAATTATAGGTCGGCTGTCCGGGAACAGCTGCCCCGCAATCAATCCCCCCTTTCCAACCGGGAGTATTGCAATAAAGATCGAATACAGGCACTTGTTCAACCGGATCAATTGCAAGTTGTTCGGCTTTTAACGCCACAGGAGGTTCGGCATTCCGCTTCATACGGGCCGTTGCAAGCGGGGTTCCCATTCCAGTGGCAAGCACATCGGCATCAGTAGTATTTTCCACAGGATAAAAGCCGCCGTTTAGCCCGTCGGTTTCAGCATAATCAGAATCAAATTCCCATTTACCGTCACTGCTGCGGGTAAACGGTAAATCATAACAAGTAACTTCATTTACTCCCGCCGTGGGTCTGAACGCGTTATTAAAAGCATCGCCACCGCCAAAACAGGAAATACCTTGAGCAGTAGGAACAGGCTTGTTATCAGGTCCAAGAAGCGGCTCCACCAGGCCTGTCATCACCCCTTCTCTACAAGGAGATGGTTTTCCATTGTAAGAAGAGAAACCGGGATGCAAGTCTTCGTCGGTATCGTAAATCACTGCGGCTAACGAATAGGAACAGGTACCTTCCACAAGCGGGTCGGTGGCAAAAAATCCGGGAGTGGGACTGGTTAAGTCCGCATAATCGGGCCAAGCAGCATCATCCGGTATAAAGAAAAGTATATCTCCAAGCACCGTAAAGTAAAGATCAAGCGGCACCGGAGTCACACTGCCGTCTCCCCAAAGTCCATCGGCGCCGACCACGTCTTCACGAGCGGTATCGTCATCACGGTAAAAGACAGCACTGCTCGGCGCCGCATCGGATTCAAACACGGCGTAATACCAGCCGCAGCGATCCGGATCCGGCCTCATAGGCGTACCGGTAACACCGCCGTCGGTACTCAGCATGGGAACCGCCGACATCCACGTTGGCTCTTCCGGCACCATAAAATAAATATACTTAGCCTCAGGCGGATTCGCGCCCTGATAGGTTTTGCCCGGATTCAGCGGATCTTCGGAAACATACCAAGTTCCACCACCGGTAGGGCAAGTAAGAGTTGCCGTATTAGCCTGAGCATTCACTGAATAATTGTACCCCCCTGCGTTAACTACTGTAACCGTATTGTAGGGGCTAGCCGTTTTCATAAAAATATAGCCATTAAAAGCATCATTAACCGTTACCTCATAATAACCCGTAGCGGCGTTTAATGTAGCCACTCCTCTATTATTAAGGTCTCCGGTTCTATTGAAATAAACATGCGCCTCACTCCAATCTGCCGGTGCTTTAAAATATATCGTTCCATTACATTGCGCCCAAAGATTCGGGGCAAATACGAGTGCAATAGCGAGAGTAAACCACAACGCCAGGCTACTGCTTAATTTTTTTGTTTTTGTGTTCATTCGAATCTCCGGATAGATTTCTCCGCTAATATACTATATCCCAAAACGGGATAGCTGCAACTAGCTACCAAATATCGCCCTAAAATTATGCAATTTTGCCGAAAAATGCTACCTTTTTTTGCAAGTTTTCGCGATTTCTGTTTACATGTGATTTTTGTAACTTCTTTTTACCGTTTTTTGAGGTATTTATGACGTGCCTAGTGGTTCTTTACCCCCGGGAATTTTTCCGAAAAATTCCTCTTGCCGAAGGGCGCGCCGTAATCGGGCGCGGAGCGGAAGCCGATATCCGGTTCGACGACGAACTGATCTCCAGACGCCACTGCGAAGTACGGTTTGACGGAAACTCTTTTCAAATTCGCGATTTGGGCAGCACAAACGGTACCTTTATGGACGGGCAGGAAATCCGGGACTGCTCATTTGAGCCTAAAAACCGTTTGCAAGCCGGGCGTGTAATTTTTACGGTAATTACCGAAGATGATTCCGAAAACGCAGAGGAAGCCGAAGATTTTCGGAAATACGAGGAATCCATCACCGATACTCTCACGGGAATCCCGAACCAAACGCAGTTTTGGGACCGCGCCCGCGGCGAATTTGCCTTTGCCGAGAGAAACCGCACGCCGCTTCACGTGCTTTTAATCCGGCCGCGGTCTTTTGAGGATATCAAAAAAAACTTCGGAGAGTCGGTAGCGGAAAAAGTGCTTCGGGAACTCGCCCGCTTGCTCGATTTTGAAAAACACGACGCCGCGCTTTTAGCGCGGCTCGAAGACGAAACATTTGCGATGCTTCTTTCCGGAATTACAGCGGAAGAAGCAAAACAAGAGGTACTGCGCCTCCATTCCGCTATGGAACGCGCGCTTTTTTCCTTTGAGGATACGTTGATTCCGGTTTCTTTAATTTCGGGCATGGCTTCTTCTTTACGGGATCCGAAAAAAGAAAACGCATCTATTGAAAAAATGGTGGAGAAGGCAAAGAAAAACTTAGAGAAAACGAATGCCTCCTAATAACGAACGCTTAGAAAATATTGCTACCGCCAAAATTCCGAGTCTGCTTTTGCAGTATTCCATTCCGGCGATTGTCGCCATGTCGGTGGAAGCGCTCTACAATATTACCGACCGTTTTTTTGTCGGGCAAACGGTCGGGCATCTCGGGATCGCGGGCATTGCACTTTGCTTTCCGATTTCAATTTTTATTATGGCGATGTCAATGATGATCGGCGTGGGCGGCAATACGCTTTTTGCCATTCGTCTCGGCGCCAAAAAAAATACACAAGCCGCCATTATCCTGAATAACTCCCTGATACTCTTATTGGTGGCCGCTCTGCTCGCTCTGGTTTTCGGGCAATTATTTATGGAGCCGCTTCTCATTATGTTCGGCGCGAGCGATGAAACGCTCCCTTACGCAAGCAGTTTCCTCCGTATTCTTTTGATCGGCGCGCCGTTTCAAACCATCACTCCCGGCATGAATCAATTTATCCGCTCCATGGGTTACCCGAAAACGGCAATGCTCCGGAGTTTGATTGGGGCGGGCTGCAATATTTTCTTCGACTGGCTGTTTCTATTTCAATTCGGCTGGGGGATTCAAGGTGCGGCCTGCGCCACCGTTATTTCTCAACTGATTGCCGGACTTTTTATTCTTCATTTCTTTGTGAGCAAAGATACTCCGGTCAAAATTCAGCGACGGTATATGCGGCTCCGGTTTTCTTATGTGCGGCGTATCATTATTATGGGACTTCCGCAAAGCACCATGCAGTTTCTCAATAGTTTCATGAATGTGATTTTAAATAAAAGTCTTGTTTTCTACGGAGCTAAAACCGCTTACGGCGGTGATCTCGCCGTGTCGGCGTTCGGAATCGTCAATGGAGTAGCGATGATGCTCGTGATGCCGATTCTCGGATTTGTCCAGGGATCACAACCTTTGCTGAGTTACAATTACGGTGCGGGGGAATTTTCAAGAGTGAAACGCGTGGTGCGTTATACGCTCGGATTTTCGACGGCGATGATGACCGTAGCCCTTATTACCGTACAACTCGCGGCGCCGTATATCGCCGGCGCGTTTGTGAAAGACCACTCCCAATTGTTTGAACTCGCCACAACTTCCATTAGAACATTTTTAATCGCTCTCCCGTGTACGGCGATCAGTGTTGTTTCCGGGCAATTTTTTCAAGGTATCGGAAAGCCCATGACCGCTCTTGTTTTAACGCTGAACCGCCAAGTTTTCTTTTTGATTCCGCTGTTACTGATTATTCCGCTTTCGCAAGGGTTAAACGGAATTTTTATGGCAACGCCGATTGCCGATACCATTGCCGCTTTGGTCGGGAGCGTTCTTTTAATGCGGCAACTGCGGAAAATGAAATAATGTCGGGCGATCCGTTCATTTGGATGCGGAACCTTTTAGCCGGGAGGCGATCCGATTGCAAATTTCAGGCAGCAAAACCGTTTTGGCGCCGTAAGGTTTTCCGCTTTCTTTGAGTTCTTTCACGGAAAGCGGTTTTAATACGGATACTTTGACGGGCACAAGCGCCGTATCTTTACGGGATTCCCACGCGGCGCGGGTGTTTTCAATAGCGAGGGGAATCAATGTGGCTTCAAATTCTTCGGCTAAACGGAACGCGCCGCTTTTAAAACTTTGCAGCTGCCCGTCTTTACTGCGAGTGCCTTCCGGAAAAATTGAAATTCTCGGAACGATCCCCCCTTCCCGGAGCGTTTTCTGTACGGCTATTCCTTCTCCTTTCTTTTTCCGGTTTACAAAAAGACAGCCGATGCGCCGCATCCAAAAACCGAGGCACGGCACATAACCAAGTTCCCGCTTGGCAAGAAACCCCACCGTGCGGGAAAGCGCGAGGAACACAACGGGAATATCCGCATAAGATTGATGATTCGCAACGACAATCACCGGACGTTTCCAATCCACGAGAGAAAGATTCGCCTGCCCTTCAATGGAAATATCAATCCGCAGGCACCTCATGCAAAAGCGGGAGAAATTTTGAACGGTCGCATCAATCCAGGGCGCCACTGTTTTCGGGCAAAAAATACGCCGCGCCGTAACCCTGACAATCGCCCATAGCATATAAAACAGCACTTGAAGAACGGCAGACAAACGGAATAAAAAAAGCATACGAAAATAGTTCTCCGGCGGACGTTCCAAACAGCTTAAAAACCGCGAAGGTTTCCACTGTTTCACCGTTCCTTTCCAAAATCTCTGACGGCAATATAAAAAAAATAAAGCGGCTTCTGCGCGGGTGACTCCGACATAAAAAAGCCGGCGTTCTTCTTCGAGCGTCTTTTTCCGTACTTTTCTTGAGCCTTCACAAGTGCCCGGAGAAAGTCCTTCCATGAGACCCGCATAAAAAACGACCGGATACTGTAACCCTTTCGAACCGTGAATCGTTTCCACTTGAACGCCGTCTTCTACTTCCTCACTACCGACAGGGATTCCCATTTCCGTAAACGCATGTTCGAAATAAAGCCGCTGATGATTGTAGCGCACGAGAATTGCAAAGGATTTCCACGAGAGTTCGTAATCAAGCCGCAGTTCTTTCATTTTGGAAACGAGCCGCTGCAATTCCTGCAACGGATTTTCGGAAACCCAGCACTCCGGTTTCCGGTTCTCGGCAAAAAGCGCGTCGCAACGGAGACTGCCGGAACGAAGCACCTTTCTCAAATCCACCGGTTTATTTTCAAAAATACGGTTCGCAAGCGCAAGAATACGAGGCGCGGAACGATAATTCCACTCGAGGAGAATCGTGGTGCAATGCGGAAAATCTTTTTGAAACCGCCGGATGTTCCCGATGTCGGCCCCGCGGAATCCGTAAATCGCCTGATCATCGTCTCCGACCACAAACAGACTCTGGCGTTCTCCGAGAATCAACCGCACGAGACGATACTGCGAAGGGTTTATATCCTGATATTCATCTACGAGAATTTCCGTCCACTCGCTTTGGATGATTTCCCGAACCGCCGGATGATTTTCCAAAAGCCGGATCGCGCAAAAAATTAAATCTTCGAAAACAACGTGCCCGCTTTCAAGAATTTTGGCGCGGAGAGGCTGCAGTTTCCGCTCTATTTTCGGAGGGATTTCCGGAGAAAATAAATTTTCACGCAAAAGAGCGCGCGGCGAAACGCCGTGAGCCGCGAGCGCGTTCGAAAACGAATTTCCGGAATCTTCTTTCGGAAGCGGCGGCTTCTTGAAACCGAGATATTCAAAGCCGTAAACGCCGTTGTACTGCCGCCGCAAAAGAGCGAGGGCGAGAGAGTGAAATGTGGATAAGCGCACCTGCGTATTCGGGAAAAGTTCTTCTACCCGCTCTTTCATTTCCTGCGCGGCGGCCGCTGTGAAAGTAAGCGCGAGAATCTCCGAATCCGGCACGCCGCTCCTAATGCGGTACTGAATTCTTTTGGTAAGTACGGAAGTTTTCCCGGAACCGGCTCCCGCCAAAATTAAAAGGGCGCCGCCTTTTTGGTGATCATGGAGAACCGCGTTCTTTTGTTCGTGGTTCAAGCCTTTGAAAAAATCAGCGTTCATCAATGCCTCGCTTTAGAAGTTTAAACCGCACCTTCTAATTAAACGCTCAAATCCCGAAATTTTTCACTGATTTTTTAAAATTATTTTTTGCAATAAAGCTTCGGTTTCGCGAGAGGCTTTTTCCCAACTGTATTCCGAAGCAAAACCGGCGGCGGCAAGTTCCATTTGTTCCCGCTCCTTCGGATTCGTATAAACGCGCTCCATGTAAGCCGCGCACGCACCGGCGTCCCCTGCCGGAAACAGGAATCCTGTTTTTTCATGCTTTACGCTGTCGCAGAGTCCGGACACATTTGAGGCAATCGTTACGGTACCGAGTTCTCCCGCCTCAATAACCGTGAGTCCCCAACCTTCTTTAAAGCTCGTTTGCAAAAGCGCGGTGGCCGAGGCGAGCAACTCCTGCTTTTTCTCTTTCCCTACGTGCCCTTCGAGAATCACGCGCTTCGCCAAACCTTTCTTTTGAATCTCGGTACGGAGCACCTCCATTTCGGGACCGTCTCCCGCTATGCGGAGGGAAACTTCCGGATATTTTTCGGAGAACTTTTCAAACGCCGCAAGCGCGACCCAAATTCCTTTATACTTGCGCACGCGGGAAAGCCAAAGAAAATAAGGTTTTTTAGGCTGCGGGAGTTTACGCGCCTCCGTGGCACCGTCGGCTCCGTTGTAAATTAAATGAATCCGCGAAGGAGAAACACCGAGCCCTGAAAGTTCCTTGACCGCACTCGGACTCACCGCGACAAAAGTACTTTTCCGGTAAATGAAAGGAATCATTCTCTCGAAGAACCAAACCGCAAGCGCTACCGGAAAAACGGCTTCCCGAAAAATCGAAGAAAGCCACAAATGATGAATCTGAATCAAATGAGGTTTTTTGGTGAGAAAAGGCGTGAAGAGCGGGAGTTTGTTCAAGTCTTCGTAAATCACGTCAAACTGAAATTCCCGGTCCAGTTTTTTTAGTGTTCTCGCTACCGTCCACTGAAAAAAGAGATCGCCGCCGGAGCGAATCACGAGAATTCCGTCCACCATTTCCCGGGCAGGGGCTCCCGGAAAAGCGGTCGTGAGAAGCACCACCGTATGCCCGCGTTCGGCGATTTTTTTAAAAATCCGGTGAAAGTGCATTTCCGCACCCCCGGCTTCCGGGTGAAGCCTGTCCCGATAATTTAACGCCAAAATTCTCATAAACGGTGTAAAGATAACCGAAAAAGGCAAAGTATGCAAACATTCGTTTTAGAGACACTTGTCTCTTTTCCGCAACACCCCGCTGTTTTATTTTTTTATATTTTATTCCCAAACTTAAGAAAACATATAGCTTAAAGGAAAAATGAAGTTTTGGCATACTCCTTGCTTATAAAAAAAGCGATATTGTGTCAAAATAGGCTTAAAGGATCTCATGCATATTGATTCAACCGATACGACTCTAAAACGATATTTAGAGGACATTAGAAAAACAGCTCCACTCTCCAGAGAAGAAGAACAGATTCTCTTTCAAAAGGCAAAAGAAGGCGACCGTATCGCCCGTAAAAAACTGATTTCCGCCAACATGCGCTTTGTTCTGAAAGTGGCGATCCAATACCGCGGGTGCCCGATTCCTCTCCCCGACCTCGTAAGCGAGGGCGCTATGGGGCTCGTGCGCGCGATTGAATCGTTTGAACATACGCGCGGCCTCAAATTCATCAGCTACGGCGTGTGGTGGATTAAGGCATATATTACGCGCGCGATCAACGAACAGGGAAACCTGATCCGGCTCCCGGCAAACCAGCATCTCCGGGTGCGCAAAGCGCTTCACGAACAATCGCGCGGTAAAGAGATTACCGAAGATATCCGGGAATTGATTCAAATCGGACAGCGCGGCGTTTCTTTCGACAGTCCGCTCAAAGCCGATTCCAAATCGACTTACGCCGAAGTGCTCGCCGATGGCGCAGCCACAAACCCCGAAGCCGATTCCGAAATTCAAAGCGTGGAAAATCTCGCTAAAGATTTGATGGAACAGCTCCCCGAACGGGAAGCCAAGGTGATCGCCGGAATCTTCGGTATCAATCAGGAAACTCCGCAAACGCTTCGCGAAGTCGGAGAATCCATGAATATCTCTCATGAACGCGTGCGCCAGCTCCGCGACCAGGCGCTTCGCCGGATTCGCAAATACAACAGCCGCGAATTCCTGCAGGAAAAGAAAGACGCGTTTCTCGCCGCGATCAATAAGGGATAATCCGTTTTACTTTCTCTTAAACGCAGCCGTCCGGCTGCGTTTTTTTGCGCCGTGAAAGTTTAAAACAAAAAAGATTCGGCGCAAACCGAATCTTTCAATGGAGCTAAGGAGATTCGAACTCCTGACCCCCACGCTGCCAGCGTGGTGCTCTACCAACTGAGCTATAACCCCGAAGAGTAACCAAATTGAGAAAATAAAATAATTTCTGTCAAGGGAAATTTACAATTCTCGCCCGGAGCGGTTTAATGTTTTAGTTAAGGTTCTTGATCTGGGAATAAGGACAGTCTTCCTTACCTGGGTGAGCTTGACGAATGCGCAGCATAGAGTTCAGATAGAGACTTCACACAGGGACACACTTTCGGATGCTGAAACAAGTTCAGCATGACCATGACATTTAGTTTATACTTAGGTGATACAATGGTTTACGAGCCACGTAGCGGCGTGATAATAATACAATCCGGATGGTCACGAGTCAGGTCCGGGGTCAGAGAACGTTTTCATATCCCAATTCCCTTATCCCTGTTTTTTATACCCGAAGAACCGGTATTCGTGGCAGGGATGCGACAGGAACTGCGGAGACGCGAGGAATCTTTGCTCTTCGGATAAGTATCCGCGCGGCTCCGTTTTGGGAGGGGGCTCTCGCGCTTCATTTCATTCAGCGAAAACAATAAGCGCGAAGTGGGCGCCACCCCAAAAATGCAAGCCCGGTCCCGGAATGAAATTCCGGGAGCCACCCATAAAAATAAGAAACCTATTATTCGTAAGCGAAAGAAATTTATTTGACGCTTTTTCTCCGGCGCAAAAATTCGAAGGCGCCTACGAGGCTGAGGAGAAGCCCGGCGAGGTAAGCAAGCAGCTGCACCATCACCGATTCCATGGTGCCGACGCCGGCGCGCGCAAAGAGCGTTTGGGCGAGAAGTTCTCTCGGGCCGAATCCGCCGATCGAGATCGGGAGGGCGCTGATGACAGCGATCATCGGGATGTAATAAAAATACCAGCTCACCGCAATGTCAAGCCCAAGCGCGATACCGCAGCAAAAATGCACGAGTACCCGGAGCGTTTGCGTGATTCCGGAAAGGAAAGTGATGGCGATCCAGAGTTTTAAATCGCGGAAGGCATGGAAGCGTTCCTGTAAATGGCAAAAACGGTCTCCCCATTTTTGAGGCAGAATTTTCACGGCAATCTTACTGATCAGGCGGCTGAACCGGCGGCTAAAGAGCGCGATTTGAAATACGGTGAACCCCACAAATACCCAAAAAGACGGGATCCAAAAATACCGCTGTTCCGGATCGTGAATGAAAAATAAAAACCCGACGACAAGCGCAAATACATTCAGAAAATAAAGCCCGAAGAGACGGTCGAATACGGTGGCAGATACTGCGGCACCCACGGTTTCTTCGGTGCCTACGCGAATATCGTAAATCTTTTTCAAGTCACCGCCCACATTACCCGGCATAAAATTATTAAAGAAAAGCCCTACATAATAAATTTTAAGGAGTTTCAAATATCCCATTTCGATGTTCTGCTTGCGAAGCAGAAGTCTCCATTGTACACAACCCGAAAGGGTAGAAAGAAAGAGACAAAGAACGGCAAAGAACAAGGGCGTGTAACGAATGGAACGAATCAAGCTTTGAAAATCGCCGGAGTCCATTCCCGGTGTTTTCAGAATATTATGAAATACGAAATAACAGGGAATGACGGTGATTAGAATTTTAAGCCCGAGAATGAGCGACGCGCGAGCCCGAGTCATTAGCGTTCCTTTTTCCCAATGACACCGATAGAGAGTTGCGTGTAATGCGCGAGCGGAACGGTGCTTAATTTGTCTAAAACAGCGTCTTTGACTTTTTGATACGCGGTGCCTTGGAGCGGATATTTCGGAAGTTCGATTCCGATTTTAAACCCGAATTCCCGAAGCATGCGGTAAAATAAATTCGGACGCATCCAATCGCCGTAAGAATATACCGGTATAAAACCGGCGTTTTTCATGAGGCACAGCAATCCGGGCATGGTAAACTCGGTTTCCCAACCGGCAAACCAGCGATCCAGCGCAATGAGTATATGCTTGATAACCGTATAAGGGTGCACCGTTTGAGGTACATCGCACAAGCAATGTCCGCCCGGTTTTAAAATGCGGAAATTTTCCTTGAGAAGCGGGAGCGGATCTTTAAAATGTTCCGCGAGTCCCTGATGAAATACAAGGTCGAAAGAGTGATCCCGGAACGGCGCCTTAAAAGCATCGCCGCGTATGAGCGTTAAATTTTCGAGGTGCGCGCCGGCTTTTATTTCAGAAACAATCCGCAGGCTCGAATCGGCAAAATCGAGTACAAACATCTCCGCGCCGCGCCGCGCGAGTTCCGCACTGTCGCGACCGGTTCCGGCGCCCACTTCCAAAATGCGCATTCCTTTTACATCAAAACGGGAAAGAATCGCTTCTAATACGGAAGGAGAAGACGGATACACTTTTTCAAGATCGTTTTTGCGATCCCAAAAGCGGTTCCATACGGATTGATCGGGTTCTCGAATAGCCATGAGTTTTCAAAAATAACTCTTTACGCCCCATACGGAACAAAAATCCGGGACAAAACTTCAAATTTTCATATTTTAATTGAAGTCACTTTTCAGTATGAGGTTTTTATGATTGGAAAATCTTTTTTTATGGGGCTTGCTCTTTCTTCGGCTGCTTTTGCCGCCACCCCTGAAAATGTCAAGTTTGCAGCACCCGATTTGAAGCGGAACGCTTCTCTGATGGAAGCGTTCTCCAAGCGCGCTTCCGCGACGGCGTTTAACACTCAAGAATTACAGACAAAAGATCTCGGTGACTTGTTGTGGGCGGCAAACGGAATTAACCGGAGCGAGAGTCGCAAGAGAACCGCGCCTTCAGCAGTCAATGCGCAGGACATTGATATTTACGTTGTGATGAAATCCGGCGCGTATCTTTACAATGCGGGCACACACAGCCTCACTCTCGTTTCCGCAAAAGACTTGCGCGCAATGGTGGCTTCGCCGCAAGCGCCGATGGCGGAGGCGCCGGTGCTTCTCGTGCTTGTTTCGGAAACGGCGCGGTTCAAACACGGCGATGAAGCAAGCCACGCGCGCCTGGGCGCGCTTGATGCGGGAATCGTATCGCAGAACATTTCCTTATTTTGCGCGGGTACCGGACTACTCACGCGGGCGCGCGCTTCCATGGACATGGAAGGTTTGAAAAAGGAATTGAAATTAACGCCTACTCAGATTCCGATGCTGAACCATCCGGTTTCGTATTCGAAATAAAACGTTTTTCAAAGGACTTCACTTGCCGGTTACTCTATTATTTGCTAGCTTGAACACATTATGACGGACTTTTCTGAAAATGCTATTGAAAAAGCGGAACAATCCGAAACAGATTTCGTAGGAGCTTTTGAAGAACTTTCAATGAGTTATGCTTTTGACAGCGGACTCAAAGAAGGTTTTGAACAAGGTGTTGAACAAGCATTTGAGGCCATGTTTGAATCGGTTTATGATTGCAAAAGCGCGGCCGAATGTGCGGAGCAATTTATTCGGGAATTCAATAAAAAGTTCCCTAAATTTTCCATTTTGCAGGCACGAATCGGAATCAATCCCTCTTCAATGGAACCGACTGCATTCTTTGTAACAAACGTTCCGGATGATATGGAAGATGAAGTTATGGATTTGCAACGGGATGTAGAATCTTCATTTTTTGAAAAAAATAATGCAACAATTTGTATTTGGAGCACTCCCAGTGAAGGTTTGTGCGAAAATACAATGAAAGTTGATTTTCCATTCCTTCGTAAAGCTATTGCCAAATAATGCCTAATTTTGAGCAACATCAATCTCAAGCCGCCTCTAATATTTCATTTGTTTCATTTTTAAATGCAGAGGGAAAATTTAGCGACTGGCTATTGACAGGGTGTTTTTATTCCGCTGTTCATATTGTGGAAGCAACCGTTTTTTTACTTCCGGAAGTTTCGTGCCTTTTTGAAGTGAAGGGAAAGAAACTTCCTTATAAAGGGAGAATTCTTCATTCGGATGATTTGAAAAAGAATAAACCGTTTAATGAATTCATTCCATGTTCTAACCATGCTCTCAGAAAAAAGATTTTGATTGGAACTCCTTCGATTTTCGATAAAGACTATTTTGAGGCTTACAGTGATTTAGAGGAACTTTCTCATAAATCCAGATACGACTGCTATACGAAGTGTAATAAAAGAAAAGAGCGAGCAATTAAAAAATTGAATACGATTATTAAAAAATTTAATGAAAGGAAATTTTCCGGCACCCCTTTAGCAACAATAGAATAGTCCCTTTTTTAAAACAAAAAACACCTCGCTTGTGCGAGGTGTTTTTCATGGAGATAAGGGGATTCGAACCCCTGGCCTATGCATTGCGAACGCATCGCTCTACCAACTGAGCTATATCCCCGAGTAAACCGGTGCAAATATAAATTCATCCGGTTCAAGTTGGCAAGGATTCTTTAACGATTATTGAGAGGAATCCATGCGCGTTCGGCAGGACCCGTGTAAATCTGCCGCGGACGGTTGATTTTGGAACTCGGGTCATCGTGCATTTCTTTCCAATGGGCAATCCATCCGGGGAGCCGCCCGATCGCAAACATTACCGTGAGCATATTCGCCGGAATTCCCATGGCGCGGTAAAGAATACCGGAATAGAAATCCACGTTCGGATAAAGGTTCCGTTCTTTGAAATACTCATCGGAGAGCGCAAGCTGTTCGAGTTCAAACGCAATATCCAAAAGCGGGTCGGAAAAGTGAGAATGATTAAACAGTTCCTGCATTAAATTTTTCAGCACTTTTGCCCGCGGATCATAACTTTTATAAACCCGGTGCCCGAACCCGGAGAGCTTAAAAGAATCTTTCTTGTCTTTCGCCCGTTCCATAACGTCGCGAAGCGGAATGCCGCTCTGCTGAATTTGCAAAAGCGTTTCCAGCGCCGCCTGGTTGGCGCCGCCGTGAAGCGGACCCCACAACGCACAAATGCCCGCGCAAATACTTGCATACAAGTTTGCATGAGAACTGCCCACCATACGCACGGTGCTGGTGGAACAATTTTGTTCGTGATCGGCGTGAACAATAAGTAACGCGTTCAACGCTTTTACTAGCAAAGGATCCACTTCGTAATTGCGCGCTTTGCTGGAAAACATCATGTTCAAAAAGTTAGCACAATAACTTTTTTCGGCATCCGGATAAACAAAAGGTTCACCGATACTTGCTTTATAGGCAAACGCGGCAACGGTTCTGATTTTTGAAATCAAACTCGCGACCATAAGGCCGAACGCATCCGCTTTATTTTCATCGTCATAAAAACGCGGGGTAAAAAGCCCGATGGCGTTCATGATAGAACAGAGAATCCCCATGGGGTGCGCCGAAGGCGGCATCGCGCGGAAAAAACTTTGCAGGTTTTCATGAACCAGCGCGTTTTCCGTGAGCAGCCGGCGGAATGCCGTGAGCTGTTCGTCTGTCGGAAGTTCTCCGTAAATGAGGAGCCAGGCGGTTTCCGGGAAAGAAGCTTTTTCCGCAAGGTCCTCAATGTTATAACCGCGGTAGCGAAGAATTCCCTTTTCTCCGTCAATGAACGTGATGCTGCTTTTGGTACTTCCCGTATTCAAGTAGCCGTAATCCATGGTGACGAATCCGGAATCTTTACGAAGAGACGAAATATCAACGCCTTTTTCGTTTTCGGTTCCGGTCACGACGGGATACGAATATTCGTGACTACCGTAAATCAGTTTTACTTTTTCGGACATACTATCTCCGGCGCGCATTAGCGCGATGCTTGAACCGCCTGATGAATATTTTCAAAAAGCTGCGGAAGTTTTTCGGTCGGTACTGCCGAGAAGGCAAGGCGCACGAGGCCGGAAAGCACAATCACTCCGGTATTGTATTTTTCGAGAAGAACCTTGCGCAGCGCTTCCGCTTCGATTCCCTTCGGCTTGACGCACATAAAGTAACCGCTGTTGAACGGCATCGGCGTAAACGATTCCCGATATTCCGGATGGCTTTCGAAAATGGAAAGAATCGTGTCGTAACGTTTTTTCAGCGTTTCATACTTTTGTTTTTTCTCGGAAGCATATTCGGCGCAGGTGTAGGCTTCGAGGAGAATTTTTTGCGAGATGCTCGGCGCGTTCGAAATGGAACCGCGCACGGCCCCGGCCGCTTTGTTTTCAAGCGCTTTCAAGACTTCGGGAGTGGCGCCCTTAATGCCGAAAGTCATGAAGCCCACGCGGAAACCCCACACATAATCTTCTTTCGTGGGGCCATCGAGTTTTACCGCGAGAAGATTTTCGTGAGCATCCGCGAGACGCGCAAAGAGCGATTCCGTGAAAATCCCTTTTTCAAATACAAGCCCGAAGTAAGCGTCGTCCAATACAACCACGAGTTTATTGCCGGCTTCCGCCGCTTTTACGAGAAGCTCCGTAATTTGTCCGGCTTCTTTTTCGGTGACGGTGTAGCCGGTCGGGTTGTTCGGGAAGTTCAGGAGAATTACTTTTTTTCCGGTTTTTCCGTTCATGACCGCACTTTCAAGAGCGCCGGTATCGAAACCGCCGTCTTTGAAGGTGTTATAAGTCTTTATCCGGGCGCCGAAACCTTCGCAGAAAAGAAGTTCGTAGTTATCCCAGTATAAATCCGGAATAATAACTTCGTCTTCCGGGTCCAGAAACAAATAACCGGCGCAGGAAAGCGCGTGAGTGAGCGCAGCCGTTACCACAGGAAGAGAAGTCACTTTCCCTTGAAGGCTCGGATTCTTTTGGAGTATTTGTTTTTTCCATGCTTCCCGAAGCCCCGGATCGCCGAAACTCGGGCTGTAAAGAAAACTGGTTTTAGGCAGGTTTAATTTTTTTTCAATACAAGGGAGCACAAGCGGACTGCCGTCGTCTTCGAGCGCCGTACCGATCGTAGCGTTGATCGTTGTATTTTTAGCTTCCGCACTTTGTCCGAGAATTCCCTGACTCGGGAAGTAAACCGCTTTTCCTAAACTTGAAAGCATTTCAAGAATAGAGCTGTGTTGGGACGACAAGACCCGGTTCAGGTCTTGAGCGAGAGCATTAAGATTCATATTTCTTCCTCTTGGAGGGTCTATGTTAAAAAAAACAAGCGGAAAATAGCAAACTAAGTCTTTCGATAAAAGACAGCGGGAGAATATTCCCCGATTTTGGAGCCTAAAACGCCTTCAAATCAATATTTATGGAAGGAATAAAAAATTTTTAAGTGGAAAAGCCGGCGGAAAATACTAGATTGCTACCTCAAGTAGTTGCGTTTTGCCTAAGGGACTGCGTTCAGAGTCGCCAACTGATGTGCGGCAGGAACAAAGGCAGGGTAATTGTTAAACACTAATCCAAAAGGAATGGAGAGCAAATGGCTACCATTACAAAAGAAAAGTCTGCAGAATTGACTGCACAATTTGGTCAGAACGAAAAAGATACAGGATCTGTTCGCGCACAAGTCGCCATATTGACTGAAAAAATCAAAAACTTAACGGAACACGCAAAAACGCACCGCAAGGATTTCCATTCTTTGCGCGGTTTAACGGCGATGGTCGCTAAGCGTAAAACACTTCTCAAATACTACTCCCGCAAAGACATTGAAGGCTACCGCGCTCTGATCAAGGAACTCGGCATTCGCGGTTAATCCGTCAAGGTATTATTATGACCGAATATAAAATGCTAAAAACCGAAGAAGAGCTTGTAACTCTTCCCGACGGCCGTACGGTTCGTTTTGAAACCGGGCGCCTCGCGAAACAAGCGGCGGGTTCGGCTGTTGTTCACATGGGAGATGCCTTTGTGCATTCGACCGTTTGCTTCGGCCCGGACAAAGAAGCCGACTTTTTTCCGCTGACCGTGGAATACCGCGAAAAGGCTTACGCCGCCGGGCGTCTTCCGGGAGGCTATAACAAGCGCGAAGGCGGCCGCCCGAGCGATGAGGAAACACTCTCGGCCCGCGTTATCGACCGTCCGATCCGCCCGATGTTCCCTGAGAATTTCTCACGGGAAGTGCAGGTGATTGTGCAGGTTCTTTCCGCCGACCGCAAGTTTGCGCCCGATATTCTCGGCGTGAGCGCGGCTTCCCTTTCTATCGGGCTTTCCGAACTTCCGTTTGAAGAACAGGTAGCGGCGGTTCGTGTGGCTGTAGTGGAAGGAAAACCGGTGGTATTCCCGAGTTATGAAGAAATCAACGGCAGCGAACTGGATATGGTTGTTGCCGGAACGGCAAGTTCCGTTTGCATGGTTGAAGGCGGAGCGTACGAAGTTTCCGAAGAAACCATGATCGAAGCGATTCTTGCCGGGCACGAAGTGATTAAAACGCTTTGCGCCGCTCAGCAAAAACTCGTGGATCGCTGTGCGAAACCGAAAATGGAACTTAACGCGAAAGTTACGGATGATTCCATCCAGTCGCTTATTAAAGAGAAAAAAGAGCTCGATGCAAAAATCGAAGAGGATAAACTCACTGCCCTTGAATCTCTGATTAAAGAAGTGATTTTTGAAGAACTCTACGCCACTCTCCATACGCCGATGGTCAAAACCGAACACTATCCGGCCATGGCCGCTCTTGAAAAGAAAGCGATCACCGAAGAACGTGTGGCGGCTCTGATCGGAGAAGACGAAAAACTCCTCGCGAAAGCCAAATCCATTTTCCGTAATCTCGAACGCGATACCATGCGTACCATGATTCTCGAAGAAGGCGTTCGCATTGACGGCCGCAAGACGACCGAAGTGCGCCCGATCGAAATTCAGCTCGGCGTTCTCCCGCGCGCTCCGGGTTCCGCGATTTTCCAACGCGGCGAAACTCAAGGGCTCGTGGTTTGCACGCTCGGCACGAAAGCCGACGAGCAACGCTATGAAAACCTTCAGGGCGAAGGTTCAAAGAATTATATGCTTCATTACAACTTCCCGCCGTTCTCGGTCGGCGAAGTGAAGCGCCTCGGGCTTTCCCGCCGCGAAATCGGCCACGGACATCTCGCGGAACGTTCTTTGAGCGCAGTTCTTCCGTTCCCGGAAGATTTCCCTTATACCATACGGATTGTTTCCGAAATTATGGAATCCAACGGTTCTTCTTCGATGGCTTCCGTTTGCGGCGGCGCGCTCTCCTTGATGGATGCGGGTGTGCCGATCAAAGCGCCGGTCGCCGGTGTCGCAATGGGGCTTATCTCCGAAAAAGGCAGCGTGAATGAAGGCGGAAAAATCGCGATTCTCACGGACATTACCGGAACGGAAGATCACTTGGGCGATATGGATTTCAAAATCACCGGAACCGCGGAAGGCATCACTGCTTTCCAGATGGACATCAAGATTAAGGGAATCACGCCGCAACTCATGGCAAGCGCGCTTGCGCAGGCAAAAGACGGCCGTTTGCACATTCTCGGCAAGATGTCCGAACTCGGGCTTGCCGCTCCGCGTCCGCAACTTTCCGAACAGGCTCCCACCATGATCAAAATGCGGATTCCGACGAACAAAATCCGTGACGTGATCGGCTCGGGCGGTTCCGTAATTAAGGGCATGCAAGCTCAAACCGGTTGTCAAATCAATATTGACGATAACGGAAACATTGAAATTGCGGCGCCGAATGCGAAAATGGGCGAAATTTGCCGCCGCATGATCGAGGAACTCACCGCAGAACCGGAACCGGGACGCATTTATAAAGGGAAAGTGAAGACCATTCAGCCTTTCGGGGCTTTCGTGGAAATCCTCCCCGGCCGCGACGGACTGATTCATATTTCCGAACTTGCCAACCACCGCGTTGAAAAAGTCGAAGATGTGGTTCAAGTCGGCAGCGAAGTCACCGTTCTTTGCCTCGGCGTGGACCCGAAAGGAAAGATTAAACTTTCCATGAAGGCTCTGCTCGATAAAGAAAACGAAGGCGAAGAAGTTCAGCCTGCCGCCGAATAATTCAAGGCAAATCAAATTCAAAGCCTCCGGAGAAATCCGGGGCTTTTTTGTTTTGCGGTCGTTTTCATTTCCCGCATCCCAATTCATGCCGTAAAAACCTGAGTTACATTTTTCCCATGAGCGCGATTCGTGGCAGGGATGCGACCTGACCAGGCGGAGACGCGCGGGATATTAGGGTATAGACTTGAATTCCGCGCGGCTCCGTTTTTGGAGGTGCTTGAGCACCCCAAAAATGCAAGCCCGGTCCCGGAATATAATGGAGGGAGCCACCCATAAAAATAAAGCAAAGAATCCGGTTTGCCGGGCCGGCGGGGTTCAGCGCGATATTTTGTATCTTTGGCTTCATGAATCCGTTTGAGCTGATTAAAACATCTCCGTTCTCGAAAGCGCGCCTTGGGAAACTCACCACCGATCATGGGGTGATTCATACGCCGATTTTTATGCCGGTCGGGACCGCCGCTTCCGTGAAAGGGGTTTCTCCGCGCGATCTGGAGGAGCTGAAAGCGGAAATTATTCTCGCCAACACTTATCATTTGTATTTAAGGCCGGGAACGTCTTTGATTGCAAAGGCGGGCGGGATTCACCGTTTTATGAATTGGAATCATCCGGTTCTCACCGACAGCGGCGGGTTTCAGGTTTGGAGTTTGAAAGAATTGCGGAAAATCAAAGAAAACGGCGTGGAATTCCGCAGTCATTTGGACGGTTCGAAACATTTTTTTTCTCCGGAAAGCGTGATGAAGGCGCAGCGGGAAATCGGTGCGGATATTATTATGGCGTTCGACGAATGCACGCCGTTCCCGAGTACGGAAAAAGAGGCGGAGCATTCTTTGAATTATACGCTGCGCTGGACGGAAAGCGCGATGAAATACCTTGCCGAAAATCCGCCGCTTCACCCTTACCGTCAGTTTTTCTTCGGGATTATTCAAGGCGGGATGCATATTCCGCTTCGCAAGCGCGCGATTGAGGCGATTAAAGAACTGAATCCGGACGGTTACGCCCTCGGCGGCCTTTCCGTCGGGGAACCTGCCGAACTGATGTACAAGATCGCAGATGCCTGCACGGATACTTTGCCCAAGGACCGCGCCCGCTATGTGATGGGAGTGGGTACGCCGTGGAATCTGCTCGAACTTATCGGGCGCGGGATCGATATGTTTGACTGTGTGATGCCGACGCGTAACGCGCGCAACGGGATGCTTTTCACGAGCGAGGGCGTTTTGCGTTACAAAGGCGGGCGTTATTCGCAAATGTTCGACCGTGCTCCGGACCCGAATTGCAATTGCTACACCTGCCGGAATTTCAGTATTGCTTATCTGCGGCATTTGCATCACTCGAAAGAAATTCTCGCTTTTACGCTCGCGAGTATTCATAATCTGCATTTTTATTTGAACTTGATGCAGCAAGCGAAAGATCATTTGGCGGCGGATACTTTCGAGCCGTGGGCAAAGGAACAAATCGTGCGCTTGCAGCAGGAAGTCTGCGGTGACGAAGGTTCCTGAAAAAACTAGATTACGCCCTTGAAAACCAGAGGAATTTATGGAAAACGAACTTGTCTTAAAATTTGAAAACCCGACGCCGCTTCGCTACGGAGAAAACAGTCATCAAGCCGCCGTTTTTTACCGCGACCCGAACTGCAGCGAGGCGAGTTTAGCAAACGCCAAACAACTGCACGGTAAAGAACTTTCCTTTAATAATATTGTGGATGCCGACGCCGCTCTCGAAATGGCGCGCGAGTTTCACGATACGCCTTGCGTGGTGATTGTAAAACACATGAACCCTTGCGGACTCGCTACGGGGAAAACGTTGGCCGAAGCTTTTGAAGCCGCTTGGGCGGGCGATCCGGTTTCGGCGTACGGTTCCGTGATTGCGGTGAGCGAAAAAGTGGATTTGAAAACCGCCGAACGTTTGAAAGGCCGTTTTGTGGAAATTTTGCTCGCGCCGGCGTTCGATGAAGACGCGCTTGAATTTTTACGCCGCAAATCCAAAGATATCCGCTTGCTCGAAGTCGGAAAAATCGAAGCTCCGAAACCGGGTAAAGTTTACAAGCATGTGATCGGCGGTATGTTGGTTCAAGACCGCGATGTGGGTACCTGGGCTAAATTCGAATGTGTGACGGAAGCAAAATTCCCGCAGGAAAAAGAACGCCTTGCCCGCTTTACCTGGCTCGTGACCAAGCATACCAAATCCAACGCGATCGTAATGGGTTACGAATACGCGCCCGGATTTTTCCAAGTAATCGGTCTTGGCCCCGGACAGCCGAACCGTATTGATTCCAACCTCCGTCTTTGCCAGCCGCGCGTCCGTGATAACGCGGCGAACATGCCGCTCCCGGAAGGTTACACCCGCGAATCGTTTGAAAAGAAAATATTCGGCGAAGTGGTGATGGGTTCCGATGCATTTTTCCCGTTTGCCGATAATATCGAAGCTTCCGCTCAGGCAGGCGTGCGTTACATTGTTCAGCCGGGCGGCTCCGTTCACGATCAGGATGTCATCGACGCCTGCAATAAACTCGGCGTCGCCATGGTTTTCACCGGGATGCGTCACTTCAGGCATTAAGAATGGATCCGAAACCAAACAGTAACGACTCTTACGCTACCGTTCTTTCGTTTCTCAAAGAGTCCCGGAAAAACGGAAAAATCAGCCCGAAAGACTGGGATCTTTTCCGCAGCCGGTTGTCGTCTCTTTCTCTGGATGCCTCTTTTGCCCGTGCTCTCGATATTTGGACCATGGATAATCTGGAATTTCATAAACCCGAATCGATCCGCACCCGCGTGCTTCACGAACTCGAAGAACAGGTTTTTACGCCGGAAGTTTACAGCGAGTATTTGGAAGCCCTGCGCTTTGGTATGATTAGCCCCGTTCAAGGCGAACAAATTCTCGATGACCTGATGGATACGGAACTTTTTAAAATTCAGCCGGAAAGAATGCAAAATTCGATTTCCAGGATTTGGAAAAAAAATATTCACAATTACGCCCGTGTGAAACCCAATTAGTATGCAAAGAGTGCGTGTGATCGGCGGCGGACTTGCCGGGTGCGAAGCGGCTTTGCAACTCGCGTGCCGCGGATTTCAGGTAGATCTTTTCGAGATGCGCCCTCACCGTCAAACACCGGCGCACCGCGACGGAAAACTTGCGCAGCTTGTTTGTTCCAATAGTTTTAAAGGTCTTGAAAAAACAAGCGCGCACGGACTCCTCAAAAATGAGTTAAAGCTTCTCGGCAGTTTCCTTTTGAAAGCGGCGGAAAGTGCGCGCGTGCCGGCGGGGGAATCACTCACCGTCGATCGCGATGTGTTCAGTGATTCCGTGGAGCGTCTGATTCTTGCCGCTCCGAACATTACGCTCCACCGCGACGAGGTGACGACCCTCGAAAGCGAATTCCCGACCCTCGTCGCCGCCGGCCCCCTCGCTTCCGAAGCGCTCACGAATGATATTTTCTCACGGCTCGGAAGCGAACGTTTACATTTTTTCGATGCGATCGCTCCCGTGATCGAAGCGGACAGCATCGACATGAGTCACGCCTTTTTCCGCAACCGCTGGGAGAAAGGCGAAACGGCGGACTTTATCAACTGCCCGCTGGATAAGGAAACCTACGATCTTTTCGTGGCGAAACTGCGCGAAGCCGATTCCGTGGAACTCAAACCCTTTGAAAAAAAAGAATTGTTCGAGGGTTGCCTCCCGGTAGAAGAAATGGCGCGGCGCGGTACGGAAACGCTCCGTTTCGGCCCCATGCGCCCCGTGGGGCTCGGGCTTGGCAATAACGGCAAAAAATGGTACGCCGTCATTCAGCTCCGCGCGGAAAATAAACAAAAAACGCTGTTCAATATGGTGGGTTTCCAAACGCGTCTCAAGTGGGGCGTTCAGAAAGAAATCTTCACGCTCGTACCCGCGTTGAAAAATGCGGTATTCGCCCGTTTCGGCTGCATGCACCGCAACACATTTATCGAAAGCCCGAAACTCCTGACGGATACGCTCCGCCTGCGGGGCGATTTGCCCGGCACGGAACACCTGCCGCCCATTTGGTTTGCCGGGCAAATTACCGGCGCCGAAGGCTACACCGAAGCCATCGCCACCGGTTGGTACGCGGCCTGGAACATGGCGCAAACGCTCCTTCACAGCACCCCCACGCCCCTCCCGGAAGCAAGCTGCATCGGCTCTTTAATGAAACACCTCACGAGTGAAAACGAAGATTTTCAACCGATGAATTTCAACTTCGGACTCCTCCCTCACAACCGCGAATACAAGAAAAAAGAAAAGAAAACAATTTTGGGGACGGATGCCGAAAACGCGGTACGCCGGTGGATCGCCTCGTTTACTAACTTAGACTCTACAAAACCGTCCTGGAGTTTTGAAGATAGGATTTGATATGCTCTCAATTCAAAATTTACACGCCGTTCTTGAAGACGGCACACCCATCTTGAAAGGAATCAATCTTGAAGTCCGTCCCGGGGAAATTCATGCGATTATGGGTCCCAACGGTTCCGGGAAAAGCACTCTTTCCAAAGTGATCGGCGGGCACCCCTCTTACCGCGTTACCGAAGGCTCCGTGACCCTGAACGGTGAGAATCTTTTGGAACTCGAAGTGAGCGCGCGCGCCAACAAAGGTTTTTTCATCAGCATGCAATATCCGATTGAAATCCCGGGTGTGAACAACCGCGATTTTCTCCGCCTCGCGCTGGATTCCAAATACACGTTTTTAAAAAAAGAAAAACTTTCCGACGATGTATTTAACGCGTTCCTCACCGAAAAAATGAATTTGCTTGAAATGGATTCCCGCTACCGGGACCGCGGTTTGAACGACGGCTTTTCCGGCGGCGAGAAAAAACGCAACGAAATTCTCCAAATGGCCATGCTCGAACCCGCCGTTTCGTTTTTAGATGAAACCGATTCCGGGCTTGATATTGACGCGCTCCGCATTGTCGCCCGCGGCATCAACCAAATTATGAACCCGGACCGCGCCGTAATTCTCGTAACGCACTATCAGCGGCTTTTGGATTATGTAAAGCCTGATTTTGTACACGTTCTGCGGGAAGGAAAAATCGTTATGAGCGGCAAAGCGGAACTCGCGCATGAACTCGAAAAGCAAGGTTACGATTGGACCCGGTCATGAACCGCTCAATTTATCTCGACTCCCGCTCTCTCACCGGCAACAAATACGAATTTGTTATCGAAGAAAACAACTCGCTTGAATTGATTCTCGATGAAACCGAAAATATCTCGGGCTCCTATGAATTTTTCTTTGTACTGAAAAAAAATGCCGACGCTCATATTTTAGAAGTGAACGCGAGCCAGGGAAAAATCGATAAAAAAATACAGGTAAAACTTGAAGGCGAACACGCCTTATTTGAATACCGCTCTGCAAGTCTCAATACGGCAAGTGCTGCACACCGCACGGAACTCCGGATTTTTCACGAAGTACCGAATGCCGAAAGCAAGCAATTGGTCCGCCATGTACTTTCCGGCGAAGCGTTTGTGTATTACGACGGCACGGTAGAAGTCGGGAAACATTGTTCGGGAACCAAATCATCCCAGCGGATCGACACGCTATTGCTTTCGGAAGATGCCAAAATTTCCGTGAAACCGGTACTTAAAATCTATCACGACGATGTGGAATGCTCCCATGGCAATACCTGCGGCGAACTCGACCCGGAAGCATTATTCTATCTCGAATCCCGCGGGATTCCGAAAACGGAATCCAAACGGATTTTAACGGATAGTTTTATCCGGGAACTTATTTTGGAACATCCCGATTCTCCTCATCGCCGCACTTTACTGCAGAAAGTTTTTCCGTAATACTCTCCACAATCACTTCGGGCGATTCCTCGGCGACAATCCCATTGGCATTTTCCGGAAGCCAGGGCTTTTCCCGGTGACGTTCCCAGGAAACCGACGGCACAAAATCGGAATCTTTGATATCCACGAGAGGCATCCCAAGAATTTCCCGGGCGCGGTTCAGGGAAGCGTCAATATTTCCAAGCGCATTCTCCTCGCCGAGATCCGTGAGAACTCCCGAACGCTTTAAAGCGAGCACCGGCTGGGCGTGAACTCCGGAAAGAATCAGTTCGGTTCCGTTCCGGCGGCTTTGCAGCAAAAGGTCCTCAATCATTTTAATTCCGGCAGCATCAATCGAAAGAATCTGCCGCATCTGGAGAATCAGAATTTTCGGGTGTCCCTCAATCCGTTCGAGCGTCATCCGGAATTTATCCACCGCGCCGAAAAAGAGCGAACCCGCAATCTCATAAACCACCACTCCCGTGGGAATTTCTTCCGCCGATAAATTATGATGATCCGCACCTTTGCGGTCATCGTACCGAATCGTTTTGGTGACCTCAATTCCGGAAACTTCCGACATGCGTTTGATAAAGAGCACTGCCGCCGTCAAAACGCCCACCTGAATCGCCACCGTCAAATCAATGAGAATCGTAAGCAGGAATGTGGACACCAAAACAATCACATCGCTTTTCGGAGACTTGAAAATCTTGAAAAACATTTTATAATCGGACATGTTAAACGCCACGATAAAAAGCACCGCGGCAAGTGTCGGGAGCGGAATCATTTCCGCGTATTTCCCAAAGAAAAGCATAATCAAAAGAAGCACTGCCGCGTGAATCATACCCGAAACAGGACTCACCGCGCCGTTACGCACGTTTGTTGCCGTACGCGCAATCGCGCCCGTAGCCGGAATCCCGCCGAAAACCGGAGAAAAAATATTTGCCACCCCTTGCGCCACAAGTTCCGTATTGGAACGGTGCTTTTTCCCGGTCATCCCGTCGGCTACCACTGCGCTCAGCAAAGACTCGATCGCCCCGAGAAGCGCGATGGAAATTGCCGGCTGAAAAAGCTTCCGCATCAGTTCGAGAGAAATCTGCGGCATGGCAGGCTTCGGAATCCCTACCGGAATCTGATACTCCGAGCCGATGGTCGCCACCCCGTAAACCGAATCCAAATGAAACAGCTTCACCAAAAGCGTCGTCACTAAAATCGCCACCAGGGAACCCGGAATTTTGGCATTCCATTTCGGCCAAAACAGGCAAATCAAAAAAGCCGCAAACCCGACGAGGATCGCATAAGGATTGATGGTATGGAGGAATTTCCCGTAAAACCAAATTTTCTCAAGCGCGCCCGCCGGCTCTTTAACGCTGTCCGGGAACGTAAACCCGAGAAAATTCGGAATCTGCCCGAGGGCAATGATAATCGCAATCCCCATAGTGAAACCGACGGTCACGGGAAACGGAATGAACTTGATAATCCCGCCGAGCTTTAAAAACCCGAAAATCACAAGCATCACCCCGGCCATCAAGGTCGCTGTCGCAAGCCCGTCGTAACCGTATTCGCTCACGATACCGAACACAATCACCACAAACGCGCCCGTGGGCCCGCCGATCTGAAAACGGCTGCCGCCGAGGAGAGAAATCAGAAACCCGGCGATAATAGCCGTATAAAGCCCCTTTTCCGGACCAACCCCCGAAGCAATTGCAAAAGCGACCGCAAGCGGAAGCGCCACGATCCCCACAATCGTCCCGGACATCAAATCTTTCGTAAAATCGGCCCTCCGATAACCGGAACGCATCATCTTAAAAAATTCGGGAACAAAACCGGAAAACTGATTTTGAAGCGTTCGCTTGATTTCCGACACTTTCACAAAAAACTCCTGCACGGCCGCGCTTTAAAATTTCATTGGAATGCGCCTAATTTAAAATGAAAACCCTTTTATGCAAAGGGGGTCTTCAAAAAATGTCCGGAGTTAAAACGGTTTCGCACCTGTTTTTATGGATGGGCGGCTCCCGTCATTTCATTCCGGGACCGGGCTCGCATTTTTGGGGTGCTGAAGCACCTCCAAAAACGGAGCCGCGCGGAATTTCAAGTCTATTCCCTAAGATCCCGCGCGTCTCCGCCTGGTCAGGTCGCATCCCTGCCGCGAATCGCGCTCATGGGAAAAATGCAACTCAGGTTTTTACGGCATGAATTGGGATGCGGGAAATGAAAACGTCCTTCGTTATCCCGGACCTGATCAGGATTTACACGACGAAAAACCCAATTGTTTAATAACCCCGATTTAGATTTGAACATGACAATAACGATATATTTTCGACCCGGTTTTCGGGCGGAAAAACCGGTTTCCGTCACTGCAAGCCGAAGGCGCGGCAGTCCGTTTTCCTGTCATGGCGAAAGCATAATTCGCGGCCATCCGGACCCTGTATCGTTCTTTACCGGATCACCACGCCACAACCCGGCAACATGACCGCTCGAACTTGAGTGATGCAATAACGGTAAGGCGGAAGACTTCCATAAGGAAAGCCCCCCGTTTTCACGGGAATTGCTTCGGAAACTAAAAATCACCACATATTTGGAAAGTCTTTCATAAACTCAAAAGGAGCGCAAAATTTTGCGCCCCTTTTGGTGTAAGACTTGTTTGAAATGAATTTTATAAAATCGGGGGATTCCGCAAAAACCGTTCTACAGCAACCCCTTCCGCGCGCCGCGCAGCAAATTTTTCACCTGCTTATCCGAAAGCGCCGGCGCCTCGTCGCGTTTTTTCCGCGGGAAACAATCCGCACAATAATGCTTTACCACCACGCCAAAGCTCGCGGCGCCGTCGGTACGGTCGGTCTGCCGGGAGCGAAACGGCATCACCTGCGTCTCTTTTTTACACTTTTCGCAAATCCCGACGACAGGCTCCCGGGGAGTCTCCGCCTTTTTCTTTGCCTTGGAATCCATCTCCCAAGCGCGGCCCATCGCCGAATTTTTGGCAGAATAACGTTCAAAATCACTCATAAGATCTCCTTCATGGGTTGGAACAAATGCTTTTGGAGGAAAAGTCCGAGAAGCATTTGCCCGATGGATGTGGCTTCATGTTTTTCATTATACAAATTTCGAGCGAATTTACCCCGCGCCGACTGCAGCCGGGAAAATTCATCCAAGTGAGAGGCAAAATCAAGAACGTGAACGCGGTCGCCGTCGGCAAGAGTGGCAATGCGGCGGTTCAAGTCATTTACGACCGCCACGTCTCCCGGAAAAGCCGCGGGCGGGATCGTCACCAGGTAAACCACCGCGAGCGTCTTTGAAATCAATTCCCGGACGAGAGCCTGATACGAAGCAAAAACCGCCGGCGCGTTACCGCGCCGCCGCAGATCCCATAACCCGAGCCCTAAAACAATGCGGCCGGCTTGCTTCCCGATAATATCCTGCGAAACTCTCGAAAGCAGGGTATCCAGGGGGCAGGCAACAGGCGGAAGAAGCGTAAACTGGATTGGGCGCGCCGGGTATTCACAGAGCAAAAGCTCCGAAAATTTAACCGCCGCTTCGCCTTCTTTACCTAAAAGGTCATCCGCCACAACAAGAATTCGATTCTCCATTTCCACAATCTACAATGGATTTTGACCCTTGCGTATCTTTAAATACCAATAATCTCCTTTTTTTTCCCGAAAAACGACCTGATGCCCCCGGCCGATGAGCGCCTGAGGAACATTTTCGATAGGAGCGCCCCCGTCCAAATAAATCGAAAGTTCCGCATTTTCGGAAAGCCCGGCAAGCACAAGCAAGCTCCGCACGGCATTTTTAGGACAAGGTACCCCGCGCAAATCCAAAAGAAAATCCTCTTCGGAAAGCGGTTTTAGATTAAAATTCCTTGAATTTTCGCAAAATTCGAGGATTTTCTCGGCAAAGGCCTCCGGTTCCCCCACCCAGTCGGCAAAACCCTCAGGCAAAAGCTCCCGAGGGAGCAAAAGAGCCTGCGACAGCGCTTTTTCGGGAGAAAATGGCGGATTTTGAGGAAAAGAACGCCGAAAAACGTCTATAAACGCATAACCGAGCAAAACCCGGAGCGATTCTCCGAAACGCGGCTCTTCGCGGTGAGCCGAAAACCATTTTCGAAGTCCGGAATCCAAAAGAAAGCCTTATCTTGAAAATAAACTGTTTTCAATATAGAATTTTCCCGATAGGTTTCTATATTTGGCGATCAGTATTTCACTAAAGGTTTTTTGCCTAATGATTAGTCAATTTTTGTTGAATATCATGTTTGTCGCCTACGTAATTGCAGGTATCGGACTTGTTGCTTACGGTTTTAATTGTTACGCAAGCATTTACCTTTTTCTGAAAAATAGTCGCAAAGTCCGCTTGGATGACCGCAAAGCTATTCTGCAATTCTACCGTACTCACACCATGGACAGCATGCCCATGGTCACCACCCAACTCCCTATTTACAACGAAGCAAACTGCGTAGAACGGTTAATCGAAGCCATATGCGCCATTGACTACCCCAAAGAAAAACACGAAATTCAAGTTCTTGACGACTCCACCGACGAATGCCTCGAAGTAACCACCCGCAAAGTCAAAGAGATGCAGGCAAAAGGTTATAACATCGTCCTCATCCCGCGGACAGACCGCAAAGAATTTAAAGCCGGCGCGTTGAAAGCCGGGCTTGCCATCGCCAAAGGCGATTTTATTTCCATCTTCGATGCGGACTTTGTGCCGGAAAAAGACTTCCTCTTAAAAACGATCCCCTATATGGTGATGGATTCCAAAGTCGGGCTCGTTCAAGGGCGCTGGGGGCACCTCAACCGCAACGAATCCGGACTCACCCTCGCGCAGTCCATCGGGATCGACGGTCACTTTGTCATTGAACAGTCGGCGCGCAGCTGGGGCAAACTGTTTATGAACTTCAACGGAACGGCGGGCGTTTGGCGCAAACAGGCTATCCTGGATGCCGGAAACTGGCAAGGCGACACCCTCACCGAAGACATGGACCTGTCTTACCGCAGTCAGCTGGCCGGCTGGCGCATGAAGTTCGTATTCGACGTTATTGTTCCGGCAGAACTTCCGAACGACATCAACGCTTATAAAGCGCAGCAATTCCGTTGGGCGAAAGGATCTATCCAAACAGCCATTAAAATCCTCCCGAAAGTATTAAAAGCAAAAGTACCGCTCCGCGTAAAAATCGGCGCGTTCATGCACACCACTCACTATTCGATTCACCCCTGCATGCTTTTCACAGCGCTCTTTGCTTTCCCGTTACTTGCCTTTTACGAACCGGTAAAAAACATGCCGACTTGGGCATTTATCGTCGGTTTTGCCTTTATTTTCCTCGCCGCCGTCGCTCCGTCCGTTCTTTATTTTGTGGCACAGCGCAGTTCCGGCTACAGCGGTTGGCGTGTGCGGATGCTTTCACTTCCGGTTCTCATGAGCCTCGGAGTGGGAATCGCCGTCAGCAACACGCGGGCGGTACTCTCGGCCATCTTTTCAAGAAAAGGCGGCGTCTTTGTCCGTACGCCCAAAAAAGGCGCGAAGAAACTCAGCATCTACTCTCAAAAATTTCCTTTTGAAGCCGTTCTTGAAATTGTCGTAGGCCTCTACTGTTTTTTCGGGCTTTTGGAATATATCGGCGCGCAAAAATTCATTATCGGACCGTTCCTCGCGCTTTACGCCGTCGGATTCCTTTCGGTCGGCGTACTCAGCCTTATGCATTACATCTCAAGCATCCTGGAAGCTTACCGCTATTCGAAAAGCGAAGCCGCAGCCGAAGAAAGTTCAATCGCATAAAATTAAAACCGCATCTCACTTTATGCTCACTCCCGCAGGAGTGAGTTTTTTATTGGCGCCGGGAACAAAACTTCAATAACATTTTTTCGGGCAAGTTCTTTTCAGCTCAAACCGACTCTCCACCGAAACCAAAAATTTCCTACCCAAACTCAACATGAAAAGGGCGTGCCCCGCTACGCGGGTCGGCGTGGCTCCGGGCTACCCTCCGGTCGGTGCTGCGCACTACGCGCTAACGCGCGCACCCTCCGCCTGCCTCACGTGTCTTCGCGCAATTCCAACACTTTTTGCACATCAATACAGTTCGCTCCGGCATAAAAAGCATTCTCAATCAATGTGTGCCGCCATTTTCTTGTCATGACGAGAGCATCACCCGGGGCCATCCGGATTCGATATTATCCCTCTCCGGATCTCCTAACCACTCCCCCTCCTGCGAGCATAACACGATACCCGCAGGGGAAATAATAACGCCCCCCTCCAAACGGAGAGGGGCGACCCTATGATTGGACTGCCCCTCCAATCTCTCAACAATTACAAAATGAATGATAACTAAAAATATCGAACAATCAAAGTAAAATAATTTTTACAATCTTTCAAAGAACAAAAGTCCGTTTCAAACGTTTAAATAAGGGGCACTCCGTCTAAAAAGAAAAACAGCCGAAATCCTGTGGAAATGAAATCTTTTTCTCTGATCTCTCACATTTTTAAGCCAAAACACCGATCTCGTTCGTTAATACAATAGGCAGGCATGTTCCCTGCCGTAAAACAGGATTGTTTATGAATAACAACAAAAAAACTCCAAACCTGATTATCCCACCCGAACTCGAAGGAAAAACATTCCTCGACCCCAAATACGATACCGCCTTCAAACTCCTCTTTCAGGAAAAGGAACTCCTTATCCATTTCCTCAACGGCGTCCTCCACCTGAATGAACAGGACAAAATCAAAGATATTGATTACCGTGCTCAGGAAAACATCCTCGGCTTCACCGATGCCGTTACCACCGTTCGCTTTGACCTGATGGCAAAAACAGAGAAAGACGAGTTTATTCATATTGAGATCCAGAAAGCGAGGCATACCTTCTGGAAAGACCGTGTACTGCTTTACAATGCGGCATTGATGCTTCAGGCGAAGAAGGACTTTCACTTTCATAAAAGTATTTACAAGTTACCCAAGATCATTTCAGTCTGGGTTTGTGACTTCAAGCAGGGAGAGGGTAGTCATTTTCATGAGGAGTGGTCGCTTTACCGCAGGAGCGACCTTGTCAAAGGAGGTAATGCAGTCCCTGTTACGGACTTATTAAGTTATATTTTCTTGGAGCTTCCGAGTTTTAACAAGTCCTTATCGGAGCTTAAGAGTATTGAGGATAAGTGGCTTTATTTGTTGAATACGGCAGGAGATTCGGTTCATAGTCCTGTTACTGATGATGTTCGTATCGCTCGGGCTTATGCGAAGCTTCGGGTGGACAGACAGAGTCAGGAAATACTTTTGGA
>JAISUZ010000083.1 GCA_031271785.1 Fibrobacter sp.
TAGCAAAAATTATGCCGGATTTTGGAAAAAATATCGGTAATTTTATAAAAAACCGGTGAAATCTGTTTCAAAATGAAATGAGGGGGTAGCGGAAGACGGCGCGCAGAACCCGGCGACCAGCGGAAGCCGGTGAAGGTTCTGCGGTACTCGGCGGCTGAAGCGAGGGGGACCCTTCCCCCTCCATATTCTTAACTTGTTATGAATGTGCCTTAAGCAGAAACTTCTTCGGTAAGTTCCACATTCTCTAACAATTCCGCGATGATATGATCCGCGTTGTACGCCGCCGCTCTCTCAAGCGCCGCTTTTTTGAATGCCGCCTTATCGCCGTTCCGCAAAAATTCCGTGACCCGTTCCGCCATTTCTTCCGGCGTTTCCACAAGAAATCCGCATTGTTCATGCTTGATGATATCTTTCGGACCTTTGGTGTTATAGGCAATCACAGGCAGACCGCAGCTGAGCGCTTCGAGTACAACCATCGCAAAGGTATCAAAGCGGGACGGCAACACAAGCATATCCGCCGAGGCATAAATCAATGGTAATTTGTCTTGAGAGACCCAATCCAAGAATACAGCGTCGGGTATTTCTTTTTTTAACTGCTCCGCCGCCGGACCCTTGCCGGCAATCACCATTTTCAAATGCGGTACGGTTTCTTTCGCTTGTCTGTAAATCGCAGGGAGTTCCAATACGCCTTTTTCGCGGCTCACCCGGCCGACATACAAAAGCACCAGTACGCTTTCCGGTAAATCGAAAGCAAGTTCCTTGTTGGAAGGCATCGCTTTGAACCGGGAATTGACCCAGTGCGCCGTTTCGCGAACATTTTCGGGTTTCAGATTCATTCGCGTTCCCGAGAGCCACGCTTTTTGTTCGGAGTTCAATACCAGAACCTTATCGAAAGCTTTGTAGAACAATCTTAAAATACGCCGTACCCGGCTTAAGTTGCGCCCTTCAATGTTCAGCACTTTGCGGGCAAACATCAGCCAGTCGGTATGCATGTAAAACGAGGCTTTCACCGTATAGGCGTGCTTGAGATACAAGCCGAACAGACCCATAATTCCTTCGGTGGAACAGATAATCCGGTCGTAACCGCCGGAGAAAAACAAATTATGCAGTTCCACAAAATTCGGAACTTTGAATTGGTAATCCGTATAAAACGGAGGCGTAAATTCCTGAACCGGTTTTAAAACCACCAGATGATCTTCGGGCTTCAGCGAAGACGAACAGCAAACAATGTCGATCGGTAAATTTTTTCTTTTAATTTCCTCAAGCATTTCTTTGAGGAACACGGAAATACCGTTCGGATCGCCGAATGTGTCGGTGAGCCACATGATTCGTTTGGGGTGACTGTATTTCCCCAAATTCCGGGAGAAATCGGAAAGAAGCGGGCGCGTGTTAAACTGGGTTTTCGCACTCGTGAAATGCGCCGAAAGTATAAAAAGCGCGCTGAAAAACGGAAACGACAAGTCGTCTAAAAATCCGGCGACATCCACCGTGTTGTTTTGCTTTTTATCCTGACCGCCGAGATATGCCCGAATACTGAGCGGGAGTTCCAACTTTTCGATAAAAGTATTGATACTTTCATTTTCAAAGAGTTTCGCCGTATCGGCTTTTTCCAGTTTTTTGTTAATGCGGTCGGCTAAGATTTGGCACAACCGGCTATTGATAGTAAGGACGGAACGGTAATATTCATCCACCAGCCGATTATCGGTGATGTTGTGTTTCTCGGCAAAGTTTACGGCTTCATTGAATATGGGTTTGTATTCCGATTTAACCAACAGTTTTTTGAGTATGGGCGGTTTTTTACCGAGCATGCTGTCCAGAAAAATCTTTACAAACGAAGTCGTCACGCCGTGTTTTTGAACTTCGCAAAACAGGTTCGAGGCCGCAAGCGCAATGAGTTTATCACTCGCATCGCCTTTGTGAAGCAATAAACGCACAAGCCCCGGGTCTTTATAGTTCAAAGCAATTTGACATACATAATTCAAAAACGCGATGGTCATTTTCGAAGAATCCTGATACGCTCCGAACGGGGCAATTGTTTTATTGCGAAGCGCCGCGAGTGCGAGTTCCGAACGGGTTGCGGTTTTCAAACGGTTTTGCAAATCCGGCACATGAAGGTAAGTCCCTGTCATACCGGCAAAAATACCGTAATGGCAATCCGAACCGCCGGTTAAAACCTTATGATTCGGAGCCGCGCTAAAATTCTTCGGATTTAACCGGAATTTTTTGGCGTATTCATCCATATTTTCCGGAGTCACCTGACGAATCCATTCCTTGACGAGCAAATTCTGCCAACTGTCTCTCTGACCGTTCATCATTTCAAAACGTTCGAAAACAAGCAGCATTTTATTGAAAAAATCCTGCGGCGGATTTTCCCGCGCGGTATAATGATAAAGCGGATGCGCCCAAACGGTCGGGATATTTTCACTCGCCGCATATTCCTGAAATTCATACACGCTGCGGCGCAATTTTTTCAACTTGGTTTCCTGTTCGGGAGTAAAACCATAGGACAAAACGTGAATCCCCACATCAAAATCAGGGACCATACAGCTGAATTCGGCGCCGGTTAAAATATCTTCGCCTTTATCTTGAAGCTCATAACAGGAGCGGGCGTTATTGTGGTTAGTGACGGTAAAAGTATCGCACCCGTTTTTGAGGAGCTCCTCAAGCAGTTTTTCGGTGGGCAGCCAAGTTTCGGGCACGCCCAAAATGCGCCCGATCAGTTCATCCGGAACATCGCTGTTGCGGTCGTGGCAATGGAGGTCTATTTTAAGAGTTTCGGAAACAGGGAATTTATTTTTTTGAACCAGAAGAAATTGGTTCAATTCTTCTTTAAGAGATTGCTGGAAGTTGTTTTTCATTAGCCCTAAATATAGGGACAAGATACAAGAACCGCATCAAAATCATGTAAAATGTATGTAAAGTCGCCGGCGGCGGCGCACACTTAAAAAGTCTTTTATGACCGCTCGAACTTGATTGATGCGCAAAAATACATCAAAAGATGGGCATTGAGCGTGAATAATCACAATATCTAATGGCCTTGAAATTTCTCCGTGCCTTTCACCACAATCACGTTATCCCGTTCTTCATAAAAGAAACTCCGGATTTTAATTTCCTGACCTTCCTTATATTCGGTCTTCTTATCTTTATCGGCAAGAATCGCCTTTACATAAATTTTACCATCGGCGCGGTCCGAAATCAAGAGGTACGAGGAATTGTAAATAAAACTGCTGCCGATACTTTTCAGCACACCGGTAATGATTATCTCCTGCCTGTCGGAAAAACGAAGCGATTTCTTTTTAAGCCCGTCATAAAGGTCTTTCGCCGCAAACACCTTCGAAGCGTTCTCCGCTTGCGCAAATACAGACGAAGCCCCGAAAAGCAGCAAGCTCAAAGTCAAAAACAATCCCGCTTTTTTCATTATTTTAACTCCGTGACTAAAAAGACCTGATCAATATATACAATTTAAATAGGTTCTTTGGGTAAAATGCTTGGGAAATAAAACTTCCGGCAGGAATATGAAAGGGCGTGCCCCCGGCACAACCACACATCACCTGCATGAAAATTGCGCCGGGGCACGCCCAAACGAATAGATTCAATACCGTGATTTATAAATCGCTTCGCGGGCGGTTTCGTAATGCGCTTTCAGGGTTTTCAAATCAAAAGGCCCCCAAACCGAGAGAAACCGGCCGTCCGGAAGCCGCGAGGCAAGCCCGAACGAATATCCGGTGCGGAAAAAGTAAGCGCCGCCTTCCAATGCATTGACTGCGTTTCCGTTACCCTTTAACCCCGAAATCCAAGTTTTCCATTCTGCATCCGGGATCGCTTTCCAGCTTCTCGCTACATTCCAATAAATGCCTTCCCGGTGATACCTTTGAATCAAAAGCGGTTCGCGGACAGGAACTCCGTGAAAAAATCGGGTTTGAATAAAAACCGCGCCCGGTTCCTTGTTCTGAAACGGAAAACTGAGGAACTCCGGCGGGAGTCCCGGCGGTTCTCCCGAAAATTCGCGGACATATTTCTCCAAGCCCGCGCGCTCATAATGCCGGAACCGGTTATAACGAAAGACAAAAATACGATTGCCGGCGCGGAGGCTCTGTTCCGCTTTATCGCCTTTGATGATGGGAAACGCTTCTTGAAAAAGTCCGCTGTGGCGGTAAAAACCGAGCGCGTAAATATCATTTTCAAATTCAAGAAGCGTTACTTCCAGAGAATCTCCGGAACCGGTTTCATAAACCATATCCGCCATTCCCTGAAAAGAATAATCCGCAAGCGCGCGCGAATGATTTTTCCATTCCCCGCGGGCGTGAGGCGACTTCACTTGAAAAACCGGTTTCCGTTCCGAGTAAGTAAACCGGGTTAAGTCCAAATCCGCAAGTTTTTCGGATTCTTGGCACGCGCCTAACAAAACACAAGCCCAAACGGCGAGCCACCGGTATTTCATTTTCTCATTTCTCCCGTTAAGGAGTGAGAACAAAACGCCGAGAGCGGGCAGCGTTTACAGGAATCCGTATGTTCCCGGCAAATGAAATCGGCAGCACCCTCTTCGAGAAAAAACTGCAGCGCATGCGCGGCGAGCGGCGGATCTTCCGGATAAAGTTCATTCAAAGTCCGGATTAAGAACGCCCGTTTTTTTGCTTCTTCAAAATGTTCATAACCTGCCGCGCGCCCGATTCCGAAAAAAGCCACAAAGCGGCGGAGCCCCATGGAAAGCGGCGGGTTCATTTCTTTTGAAGACGGTTTCGGTAAAAGCCCAAGCCCGCGCGGGCAAGGCATGGTGATACGGGAAAGCGCCTGCACCGCTTTAGGGCGAAAGGCGCCCTTTCCCATATAATAAATTTCTCCCAAATCCCGCCAAAGTTCACGCAGTTCCCGTTCCCCAACCCAAGCGGTTAACGGCGCGCGGCGGCGTACAAACGCGCCCGCGCTCCAAAAAATCCCGGGAAACTGCTCGGCCAAACTCCAGCGGTTACGAATAAACGAAGGTATGCACGCGAGCAATTCCTGTTCTTTCGGCACAGGAAATTCCCACAACGATTCTTCCGGAAACTTTTCGTAAAGATTTTTTAAAAGGCTTACTGCGCCGGGATAATTTAACCCTTGAAAAATACCGCTTCCGAGCAAAACCCAAGCCGTGCGCGTTTCGGCGGTTTTTAACGGAGCCGCGAAAGCGACGACCGGATCGGGAATATTCTCCCAGAGGAAAATAAATTCCCGCACCGCCCGAACCAAATCCGTATGATCTATCCGGCTCATGAAAGGGCGCCTCTAAAAATTGCCGTATTTCCCTTATCCCTAACTTTCATGCAAACACGAACCGAATCAATATGATGTGTTATTGCAGATTTCATAGAAAATGAATTTTTAGAAGCGCCCTGACATCTTAAATCAGAGATTCACCCATGCGGACGGCTTTCCCAAAACAATTCCGGAAAAGCCCGGGATGACGTTCGCGGATTTCTTTACTTACTACAAGAATCACCGTGCTTCCCATCTCGAAACGCCCGAGTTCCTCCGCTTTCTCAAAAACAATTTCCTCTTTCGGGAACCAATCCGTGCGCGGAACATTCCGAGTGATTTTCCCGGCATTCGTGATCCAGTCTTTGCGGTAATTCACGGCAATGCGCCCCACGTTCGTGGCGCCGACTTTCACCACCAGAAACTCGCCGCCGCTTTCCGCTTGAATCCGGGAAGTCAGGCGTTCATTGATAGCAAACAAACCTTCGACACGCTCCACGCTTCCTTTGTTCACGGGCCAAAGTTCCCCCGGACAGTAATGAGCGGAAAGGAGTTTCCCCGCCGCCGGAGAATGAATGCGGTGATAATTAAACGGCGCAAGGTAAATTGTCGCCCAAGCGCCGCCCTCAAATTTCTTGGCAAGCTCCGGATCGCGCAGCAACGAAGAAAGCGAATAAGACTTTCCTTTAGCTTGAATCATTTTTTGAACCGGCTCATCGAACACACCCGTTTGAGAAAGCACGCCGTCCACCGGACTCACGATTTCGCCGGGAGCCGCCGGACGCGCGCCGGGGCGCAGTTTCCGGATAAAAAGAGACGCAATATTCGGATACGCCGCCGCCGGTTTTTCCGACTCGCTCATATCCAGTTTATAGCGGCGAACAAACCAGTCCCGGGCAAGCGCGCTCACGAAAGGCAACCGCAACCGCGTCAAAAAACCGAACGCGCGGGAAACCGCATTTTTCGGCAGCAAAAACATAAAAACATAAAAAGGCGTATTCATAACTCAAATATAACTCTCATGCCCGGAATTAAGTTATCACGGGAATTCAGAATCGAAGCGCAGGTGAGAAATCTCTTATCAATAAGGATATAACCGGCATATCTTTTCGAACAATTTCCATACAAAAAAATATTTAAAGGGGGGTGCCCCCTCGCTTCAGCCGGCGAGTACCGCAGAACCTTCACCGGCTTCCGTTGGTCGCCGGGTTCTGCGCGCCGTCTTCCGCTACCCCCTCGGAATGCAATTACGAATAAATGATGTTGCCTGTACGGGTGTCATCGCGAACGCGGAACGCATCTTTGTCTTCACGAGCCGCGCTTTCGGCTCGCAGTGACGGAAACCGGTTTTTCCATCCTAAAACCGGGTCGCCCCTACCATCATTATTGTCATGTTCAAATCAAAATCGGTGTTATCAAACAATTGGATTTTTTCAGCATCAGGGTGACGGTGGTTGCGCCGGGGCACGCCCTGTTCAGCCGCCAAGATTTTCGATTTCTTCTTGGGTGAGGTAGCGCCATGCGCCCGGTGCGAGAGTTTCGGGGAGGGCGACGTTTCCGATGGAGAGCCGGGAGAGTTGTTCTACATGATTCCCGGCGGCGGCAAGCATGCGCCGTACTTGGTGATACAAGCCTTCTTGAATGGAGATGGTGATGATTTTTTTACCGAGCGTTTCGATTTCTTTGGCCTGTACTTTTTTCTTTTCGTTGCGGAGGGCGACTCCTTCGAGGAGTTGTGCTTTTTGCGCTTCGGTAAATTCGCGCGCGAGTTCTGCGCGGTATTTTTTGAGGAGTCCTTTTTTCGGGCTTTCGACCTGGTGTATGAATTTCCCCTGGTTGGACAGGAGTAGCAACCCGGAAGTTTCGACATCGAGCCGCCCGACACATTGAATTTCCATTCCTAAAAACCGTTCGGGTAATAACCCGAATACCGAGTCGTGATGCCGCGGCTGATGGCTGCATTCGTAGCCCTGCGGTTTGTGCAGCATGATATAGAGTTCCGTGACGACCGGGATTTCTTCTCCGTTGACCTGAAGCGTTTTCGGCATGGGTTCGAGAATCATAAACGGGTCTTCTGCGATTTTGCCGCCGAGTGTGACAAGCCCCATGCGTACGAGCGCGCGGGATTCTTTCCGAGAGCCGTAACCGAGTTTTGAGAGCAGACGTTCAAGTGTGAGTTCAGGCATCTTTTTTCTCCGAGGCGAGCAGATTCAAGATCCACCGCCTCCAAAAAACGAGTTTGAATTGCGACGGATTTTTCATCAGTTCCTTTTTGTTTTTCCGGTACCAAAAGAAGAGCCATCCGGCAAAAGCGAGAGTGCGGCATAAAAATTCACAAATTCGCACGCCGGTTATCCGCACGCGGAAACTGCCGTCAATCCCGAGTTTTTCCTGCCCCGCCCAATCCATGTGAAGTTCCCAATTCTTAAACAGGGGCATCATTGCCGTGAAGGCTCCGAATAACCCCTGCGAGATTCCCATGACCGCGTAATTGAAGTGTACGCCTTTGACTACCGTGCGATCGAACCCGGCGCGGAATATACGGAAAAAAGATTTTAAAAGGGCGAATCCTTTTTTTAAGACTTTCCGGTCAAAGTCGGGCTGTAAGGCGAGCGTTAGAATTTCCCGTTCCGAGAGTTTTCTTTTCTTTGATTTTTTCTTTTTCGGTTTTTCCGTGGTTTCATCGAAAGGAATTTCCGGCGTTTCGGGTATGTCTTTGTCGCCGGGCGGTTCGCTTTCGGCGTGAACTTTTTCCTGTTCCGGCAGCTTTGCTTTGGCGGTCTCTTTGGTTTCCGGTTCGGAAGCGTCTTCCGCTTCATCCTCAGGGTTGTCTTGAGTTTCTTCGGACTCGCCGGCGTTCAGGCGGTAAATTTTCTTTCGGAATATACGAAGTTCTATAAAGCGTTCATCGGCGTTTACGGTGAAAAAAAAGCGGAACGTTACCGGGATGAATAAGATTCCGAGTAAGAGAAGAACGCCGAGAATGATTAGAACTTCAAACATTACTCCGATTTATCCGCGTTTTCCTTGATGATATTGATAAGTTCCGGAACCGTTTTGGTTTCCAAAATTTTTGAGAATTGTTCTTTGTAATTCCGCGCGGTGGAAAGGTCGTCAATGATTAAATCCCAGGCTTTCCATTGACCGTTTTCGAGCGACAGGCGGTATTCCAAAACGGTTTCTTTTCCTTTATACCAATTGTAGGTAACAACGCGCGCTTCGTCGCCTTTGATTTTCGGTTTTTCGTAATGCGTGGAATCCGAGCGGTACATTTCAAGTTTTTTGGCGCTCGAATTGCGTACCATTCTCCGGAATTCCGTTACAAAGTTTTTCCGTGCCGCCGCGTCCATTTCGTTCCATGTTTTGGTGGGGAGCGATTTTTGCGACAGCATTTCAAAATCAAAAGCGTCGTTGATCAGCGTTTTAATTTGTTCGGTTTCCGAGGAGGTGTTTTTAGCTTTTTTCAAGAGCGCTTGTAAAGATTCGTTGTTCTTTTTGATTAACGCCACAGGGTCTTCGGCGGCAAAAGCAAGAACAGCGGAGAAAAATAAAACGCCGGTGATTTTCAGGATTTTATTCATTACGGACTCCCGTATTTAGAGTGAAATTGTTCAAGCGAGAGTCCCATCCGGTAAATGAGTTCCGCTACCGCGATGTTATACTTGCACACCGCATAATAATAATTTTTCTTCAAATTGATGTTGTCGCGGTAAGCAGACACCAAAGGGCCTGTTTGCGACGGATCCAGATCGTATTGTATGGCCGCGCCTTTCAAAATGGATTCCGAGGCGCGCAAACTGGATCGCAGGCTTTCGACTTTTTTCAATTGTGCTTCCGTGTTCAGGTATTGTTCTTCTAGCCGGAGTAAAATTCCGTTGGAGGCGTATTTTTCCGTAAGGCGGAGCGCGCGGTATTCGGTTCTCGCCGTCCGGAAAGATTCCCAGGTTCTCCAAAAATTCAAGCGGTAACGAAGTCCGAAGCCGACCGCTCCGGAAATGTGGTTCACGGCGTCTTGGGCAAACGCATTTTTTTGAATGGCTTGCCGGTTTCCTGCCCAGGATTTCGTGTAAGAGAATTCGCCCATAATGAAAAATTCGGGGCCGAGTTTTGCCTGGGCGAGGTCCATTTGGTGCGACCGCGCCTCTAACCCGGCGTTCAGGCGTTTTAATTCCGGGTGGGATCCGATGGCGGTGAGTTTTGCTTCTTCAAGGGAGGGGAGGGCCTCGCTGCGGACGGTGAGGAGGGTATCGAGCGGAAAAAAGGTGTCGCTCTCGTTTAACCCCAAACTGAACCGCGTGGCAAGCTGCAGTTGTTTGAGCGCGATTTCGGCATCAATCACGCCTTCTTCAATCACATGCATTCCGGATTTCAGTTGCAGGAGATCCATTTGGGAAACTCCCGGTTTGTCTTCATCCAGCGCTTCTTCGAGCTGATCGTAGGCTTTGTCCATTTGCCGCTTGGCGTCTTGCACGAGCCGCGTCATTTCAAGTGCGAGCAGATAATTGAAATAATAGGTTTGCAACTCTACGTTTTTCTTGTTTTCCTTATCGAGTACGTTCATTTCTTGCTGGCGCAAGTCCGCTTGCGCCGCTTTTTTTCCGGAAACGTATTGTCCGTAGTTGAGGGGCTGAACCGCGCGGACCTGCGTTCCGAAGAAAGGCCCCATGCGCGTGAAATCCCAAGTGTCCACCGTATCGCCCCAGTCGTCCACCGATTCTTTGAGTCCCGGGGCCGGACCCACGAGCATATTAAATTCAAACCGGGATAAAAAGGCATCGGCTTTGAGTTCGTCGATTTTATTTTTCTTGATTTCGGTGGAAAAACGGGTTTCGGCGAGAATCGGGTCTTGGCGCAAGGCGCTTGTCACAAAACCGGGGCAGTCCAAACGAACTTCCGCTGCAAGCACGGGAATCGTGAGAAAGAAAAAGAAAAGCCACTTGAAGGACATACGCGCTACAATTTAGAAAAGCGTACTCAAGATTTTACCGGAAAATCAAGTTCTCTGATCAAATTCCGATATTTTGCAAGCACATTTTCGTAATAACGCGTTGGGAGCGTTCGGCTTGTTTTCAGTTGTTTGTCAAGCGCGCCCGGCCCGAGATTGTAGGCGATGATCGCGTGTTTCAAATCGCCGTAGCGCCCGATCAACCGCATCAGGTAAGCGGAACCGAGGGCGATATTCACTTCCGGGCGCATTAAGTCTTCCCGGGTACGGATTTCAAGCCCGAAACGTTTACCCACCTGTTTTGCCGTTTCGATTTTTAACTGCATGAGTCCGTATGCTCCGGATTCGGCGCCGCTGCGGTAACGCCCTACGGCTTGCGGGTTGCCGTGGCTTTCCTGCGCGGTAATGGCGAGAATCAAAAGCGGGTCGAAATGATAGGTTCTCGAGATCATCCAAATCTGTTCGGCGAGTTCCTGGCGTTTTTCTTCGGGGATCTTTCGCTCGGAAAGAATGTCGATAGATTCTCGAATTTGCCAAAAATGAAGTGTCCATTCTCCATAGACTTCAAGCTCCTTCAATTCTTTTTGAAGTTCTCCTTTTTTCGTATTCAAATTTTCAATTTGTGTTTTCCCTTCCTGAAACCGCAAGTTTAAAAACACCGCCGTTAAAATTCCGAGCGCAATAACGATAAAAACGGAGATTACGGATAAACGGACCTTAATCGCCACGGCGCCTCGCCTCTAATAATTCAAGGTAAGCAATCCAATCGCGGATGCGCCCGTAAGAGAACGATTCGCTGCTGTCCAGCACCAGGCCTAAATTCCGCAGGGGGCCGATGGTGGAACGGAGTTCGTCGATTTCGCGGATGGATTCGTTCCGCTGCATTTCAAGTTCCATCACCAGCGCTTTCCCTTCCTTGATTTCATTTTCCTGCTTTTGAATCATGGAAAATAAGGTCAGGAACCAGCCGACTAAAATCACCAGGAAAAACAGAGTGATACCCGGACTCAGGCGAAGTCCCGTTTGTTTCCGGTAAGTCACGCCGGCTTGTTTCAGCTGTTTGATAATTCCCGATTGGTGATAAGCTTTTCTCGAAGGATAGATTTCAAAAACATGAAAATAGCGTTCAAAAAAATCTTTGTTTTCCTGATTGCTGAACAAGAGAACAAGGGTTGCTTCTTTTTTCCGGATCAAATTCAAAATATCGAGAAAAAGTTCCAAATATTCTTTTTCCGTAAAGCGCGCGCGGTCCAAATCCAAAAACCAGAATTTTCCGGGGCCGGACACGAGCATTTCCAGTTTTTCACGGACGGCGGCCAGCTGATGAATTCCGAGCGTTCCCCGCAAGTGAATCACCACTTCATCGCCGAGTTCTTCCATGAAAACATCTATTAAATCGGCTTTCATGTTAACCACCTTTTTTTCGACAGAGTGCAGGTTATTTCAAAGAGACCTTCGTCTTGAGGCGTTAATTTCATTTCACGGAAAAAGAAAAGCCTCACGCCTTGTACTAAATTCGGTTCCGCCGAGTGATGGCTTCCTAAGATTTTGGAGATCAGTACGCGTGCCGGTGTTTTGAATTGGAATGTAATCCCCGCGCCCGAAAACCTGGTTTTCACTTCGAGTTTCGAAACCTCCGGCAGCAGGAGCGGGAAATCCTTGAAAGAATAAAGTTTTCCGTCAATGGAAAACGTTTGGGTGTTTTCCGTATCTTCCATGCCGAGGTCCACTGCGGTTCCGAAAAATCCGGAAAAATCAAGCAATGTCAAGTGACTCAAGCGGTAGGAAACTTTTAATTGCGATTTGGAAGAAGAAAGTGAGAACTTTTTTTCAATCCGGAAAATATCGTTAATTTCTGCGGTATTTGTCACCTGTTCCGCGCTCAGCAGCACGTCGATGGATTGATTGGTGCGCTGAATTTGATAATCGTAAGGGGCGTTCAGTTCTCCCCGGCGATCCTGCAAAACGGATTCCAAAGTATTCATTTCGCTGCAAGAACCCGGCAAAACAAAATCATAAAATCCGAGCGGCTTCTCTCCGTCGTCATAGAGTGCGTTCACCCAGTTCACGCCGGTAGGGCGGTGATTCAGGGAACGCAGCGTTCCGCCCTGGTAATTCGCAAGCAACAGGGAAACATCCTGATTGTTCATCCAAATTTGACGTTTTCCGTCCATTAAATAGTCGGTGACTTCAATGGATTGGCTTTTAAAATCGGATAAATTAAAAACGGTTTTTTCCGCTTCGATAATCTCGTAAAAGGCGCTCCGCCGTACGGCAAATAAACGCATCCCGCAAGTGCCGTATAAATCGGAGTAATAAAAGGGAGACATGGCGGAAAGAATCTGATTTTCCACGATTGTTAATTTATCGTCACTCAAGGAATCGAAGGCTCTGCGGTAAACGGCGAGGAGAGACTTATGCAGAAAATCAATTTCGGGGCGGCGCAGCAATAATTCGCGGCAGCTGAGAGCTCCCGGCGGCAGTCCGAGATCTTGCCCCACAGCGCTCATTAAATGAACTTTCCCTTCCGAAATCTGTTGTTCCAAAAGGTGGGAGCAAGTCCATGTTTGAATTTCTTCGTTTGCAAAAACAGAGTTTAATTTCTCGAAAAATAGAGACATTTGTTCCTGATCCCACCAAGGAACCGCAAGGGGAATCACCCAACCTTTTTCGCTTTCCGGAAACGAATTCAACAGCGTGAAAAACGATTCCGTATCGGTTGCAAAGGCGGTACTCAAATCATTAGTCGCGGCCATTAAGTGCAGCACGGACCCGCGGTACTCGGTAGTGAACCAACCGTTCACTCGCGTTGTTTTCCCGAGAGCATCGCCGAGAGCCGCGCTTGAAACGAGCGTATAGTTAAAGCCTTCTCCGGCAAGTACATCCACATCGCCGAGTTCCCAAACCATAGAAGCGTTAAAATAACCCGCCGGTTCCGTCAAAAATATTTTTTCTACGAGAGTGCAGTATTTTTTGAGTTGAAGCTGTTGAAGCGAGACCGGGAAAAGCGGGAGCATGGGGTCGTGAAAGCCGCCGCCCAAAATTTCAAGCCGCTGATCACGGACAAACTCTTTTAGGGAATGTATTTCTTTTGAGGCAATATCGTTTGCCGTTTCGAGCATCCAGCCGGGTTCAAAAAGCGAAAGCCGCGCCGCCTCATTGTGAAGCAAAGTTTTAAGCGAAGAGTGAAACTCCGCTACCAGCTTCGAGAGGTTAGAACTTTTGACGCCGCAAAAACGATTCGGGGCGTAAAGCACGAAAGCACACTTGCGTAAACTCATCTATGGGAATATATATTTTCAAAAGAACCTTTGTAAGGCAAATTTGATCCCATAGCGGACAAATTCAGGTTTCGGCGTCTCTGCCTTGCCGGAATTGCCGCTTTTGCAAATGATTTTTGATTATTTCTTCTTTTCCGCTTTTGCCGTTTTCTTATCGGTGAGTTTTACACGGCGTTTTTCCGCGCGGAGTCTGCCGAACGGAGCGAGCGTGAGCAGCGGGAAAATGATGAGGGTCATCCAGGCAAAGTAAAAACCGAAGGGAATAAAGGATTCCGCAATAAGTGTATTTGCACTTCCGGCAAGAATCATCGGGAAAGCGAAGAAAAGGCTCACCGTGAGAGCAGAAAAGAAAATGCCGTAAATTTGTTTGCTGTAAACACGGAGGAGGGCGCCGTCTTTCGGAGTCCCTTCGCGAAGGAGTTTTCCGGCGGAAAAACCAAAGGAGAATAAATCGGCGATGGCGAGAACGGCAAATGATTTCCAGACAAAATAAGAGAAGTCAAAGGTTACCGCAAGCGCTGTAACGGCGAGCAAGGAAAGGTAAACCGGCACAAATACGCACACGGTCGCGGATTTAATTAAAACCGTCAGTACCAAAAGAATCGCGAGGATTCCGCCGGCGAGCGCGAGGATGACTTCATCCGAACCGTTCAGGAGAATCAAAAGTGCAGGAACAAAAAGAATCGACCAAAATAAAGCGATGAGTCCGGAAGCTCCGAAGAAAAAATAACGCAGAATAAATAAGCAAAGTACTGCTCCCGCGAACCAGAGAAGATTTTCGCTGGCAAGGAAACTTCCCTTTTGCATGGCGAAATTTTCCGCCGCGCCGAGAACATAGGAAACCATATCGAAGAGCGGCGGCATGAATACGATAAAAAGAGGAATGAGAACAATCAAAAAAATCAACCGGAACCGGCGTAAGAATTCAACGAATGTTTGAACTTTGCCTGGTTTTTCTCTTAAATCCATAATGAACCTTTATCTTGAAATCAGAAGTTTCTGCTTTTTGGTGAACACTTTTTGCTTGGAATTTCCTCCCGCCGGCACCACGCTTTTCACAACATAATGATAAAGCCCGTTCGCGAGTTTCCTTCCGTAAAAATCGGTGCCGTCCCATGTGGTCATTCCGGACCGCGCATTTTGGAGCACTTGTACCAAACGCCCGTTTTGATTGTAAATCAGAATCGAAACCGTCGCGGTTCTGTTTACCGACAAGTCTTTAAAGTAAAAAGTGGTGCCTTTCTTTTTCATCGGGTTCGGGGCGTTAAATACGTCGGCAAGCCCGCTTTGCAGCGTTTCCGTGATTTCTACCTGAATGATTTTGGTGGCTGCGTTGCCGAGAATATCTTCCGCCCGCACTTTGAAACGGTAAACGCCCGCCGGGTAACGGCTTTCTGCAAAAGTCATACGGATTACCGCCCGTTTGCTTGTTTGTTCAAGGTAGGGCCATGGGTGGAACGGCGCTGTGTGTCCCATTACTTCAAATGAAATTCCTTCGTCTGCTTCTTCTCTGAAATCAATGGCGGTGGAATCTTCAATGACAATTTGCAGGCACGCAGGCGCTTCGAGTTTCACATGAGCATTTTCCGCAAAAGAGGTTCCCGAAGCGGGGGAAAGGCAGGATTGAATTTGAATATCCGGCGGTTCGGAATCGTTGATGGAATCGGCGTAGGATGACGTTCCCGAAATGCGGATCCCGGAAAAATATTCTTTTCCGATACCCGATGCTCCGTCTTGCGAGAACCATAAGCGAATCTCCGCCGCCGTGTCCCCGAAAGCTATTTTCCGCGGCGTAATAAATTCCGTGTTGAACTTTCCCGATTTTACGGGAACCGTTTCCGAGTAAATAGAGTTTCCGTCGTAAATCACCTTTTCCGTTTGATCTTCATAGGCCGGTTTTAAACTGAGTTCTTTTTCGTAGCGCCCTTCCAAAATACTCAGGTGCAGTTTTCCGCTCGCCGCTCCCGGTACCGAACCGGAGAGCACCATTTTATCGAGAGCTTGAATGGTGTCCACTTGCTGATCCAGCTGAACGGAAAATTCTTTTCGCGGCATGGAAATAACCGGCTCACCCAAAAGCACATAGCGTTCGTTGTTGTAGCGCTGGGGGGTGTAAGTCGTTTTACCGTTTCCTTTCGCTTGGCGGAAAGCGTCTCCGAGAAGTAAATTGCCGGGGAAAAAAGCACTTTGAATAAAAGTACTGGCAAATACTTCATTATAACTCCCAAATGTCTCCCGGGCGGCGCCAATAGAAGCGATGGCGCCTCTTCCGGAAGCTTGAATGAATGTTTCGGAAAGGGAAGCCTGGTCGATTTTATCGAAGCGCGCAACTGTGCAGGAAAACGACCCGAGGATGGTGAGCCTGTCTATATTATTCAAAGAAGAAACATGAGGCGGTTTCAGCAAACCTTCTGCCGCCCAGTCCGTGATGGAGCCGTGCCCGAAATAAATACTGAAAATGGCTCCCTGATTGATTTTATTCACAAGGTCGAGAGCCGCTTCCGGTTTTTGTCCGGCGGCGTCTGCCGTATAATCCAGTAAATAAATTTTTTCAAAATCAAAGCGGAAGCCTTGTTGTGTAGCGTTTTTATCGAGCAGTGCGGCGATATTTTCCTGTTGGCGCGTATGCCGCGCGTAGTCGATGGTTCCGTTAAACGCATCATCTGCCGCGAGAAGAATGGTATTGCGCCATTTTTCATTATTCATACGCCCCTTCTTCTCGTAAGAAAAGACTTTTTCGTTGTAATTGTTAAAATGCGCTACCTGGGTGATCGGAAGCCGACCGACCGCCAGATCAATATCATAACTGCCGTATCTTACGCTTTCTCCGGAATCCAGTACCGCAAAAAAATCTTCAATAACGGCGTCTTCTTTTTCAAACGGGGGGATAATGTTTGTCTGATTTTCCGAACGGATGTTCCGGTAATCGTAATGCCCGTTTCCGGCGAGTAGTACATAGCGCAAATCGGGAGCGATACTTCTCGCGTAAGCGAGATAATTTCGGATGGCCACAGGATTCAAGGAGCCGCCGGTGTAATATTTGTAAATATCTTCGGCAAAAACAATTTCGGTTTTTAAGGACACGGGTGCGTCTTTTCCCGTACGGAATTCCTTGAGGGTAAGCGCCGGCACGGCAAACGCTTCCGGGGCGATGATCAGATACTCCGTCTCTGCAGGAATTCGCGCGATATCAGCAGTTATGCCGGCGGGTTTCATGGGAATCGCTTCGATTTTGGAAACCGTGAGCCGCGTATTTTCCCTATAGAGTAAATAGCGGTAATCATGACGGTTATCAATGCTGTCTGCCGCTGCGCCGTCCGTAATCGGTAAAAGTCCGGCGGGTTCAAAATCTTTAAACTTCATAAGGCGGAGAGAGGCATCGGTTCCTGTGGGAATCCGGATCACGCCGCTTGCTTTCGAGGGGAGAAGCCATTCAGCCGTTCCCGTCCATTGCGGTGTCCATTCATAAGCAAACGAATAACCGTCAAAGCGGTCGTACTGGCGGGTGTTGGGAAGTAAATGAATCGCAAAACGATTATCCGAGGTTTTGAGACCCGGTTCGTTCATTTGAAAATTCCCGCCCGGAAGAAGCCGGGAGGAACCATCTAATGCCTTTCCGTTCACTTCTGCTTGGAAACGAATGGCGCTCATTCTTTCCGCATAAGGTTCCGCTGAAAATTCTACGTTTGCTATTTGAACAGTTTCATTATCAATAGACGAAGCCCATACCGAGCGGTGAGGGAAAAATGAAACGGAGAGGTATTGCTTTCCGCCGGGAGTGAGCCCCGGTAAAGCGCTTGTTTCGGCGGTCCTTAAAAAATCGGGAGAAAGATAAGAAGAGTCTTTGCGGGCATGCCACACCCAAAACCACTCTTTTCCGGAAGCTTCTTCCCAAACAGCGCCCTCTTTTCCAAAGTAAGTATCGCGGAGGTAAATCTCTTTTTCGGCGCGGACATAGCGGAGCCAGTGAAGGTTTGCCGGCGCGCCGTTCATGCGAGGCAAATTAGCAAGTCGTTTTCCCGTGCCGGTAGAAGACCACCCGAGTTGAAAAAACTGCTCGTAACTGTAAGGAGATACGGAGTAGTAATAATCCATTTCTCCCGTGGCGAGCGCCGGATCTTCCAAGTCTGCCCGTTTCCAGAACGAGGCGCCGTAACCCACAAACAAAAGCGTATCGCCGTCGTCAAAAATACCGTTCGGTGTGGAACTCCGCCCGCTGTGATCGCGGATTTCCACCGGGATTTCAAAAAGGTGATTGGGTTGAATGTCTCCCGGATTTTGAATGACATCGGAAAGCGTGTCCGGAGAAGCACCGTACAAACGAAGCCTGGTCACGGGAATTCCGTCCAGGTTGCTTGCAAGCCCGAGGGTCGCCATGGCATTCCGGATTGCATTGAAGGGAACTGCGTATAAACCGTCTTCCTTTTGCGTGGAAACCTGATTGTCGCCGACCTTAAAACGCGCTAGAAAATTTACGCCCGAAAGTTCGGAAATCGAAGCGCGTCTAAGGCTTGGAGTGTTTCTTACTCCGAATCGGGAGGCGGCCTTCGGATTGAGAACGGAACCTAGAATACGTTTTCCGGGTTTTCGGCCTTCCGCGTTCCCTGAAAACCGGACTTCCAGTTCCCAGGATTCCCGAAGCGTCACTCCGTTTCCGGTGAGTAAAAAAAGCGGTACGCGGATATCGGTGATCCAAACGCCGTCTTTAAGCCGCGGGTTCGATACTTCCACCCCTTCGGCGCGTAAACGGTCTTCCTTGCAAAAATCAAGCGTGATTCGCTGCGTTTTCAAATCTTTTACCGAAACCGCCGGGCGCGATGCTGAGGGGAGCGCCACCTGATAATGCCTGAAAGGTACATCGGAAGCGGCCGCATAAAAAGAACGTTCGGGTAAAAGTCGCACTCCGCCGGATTCACAAGCGGAAACCAACGGACTTACCACCTCATCGCGGTAAACGAATCGCCCGGGGGCATCTTCCATTACAGCGCGAGCCCATACGGAAAACGCACTTAAAATGAAAGTAAAAATCAAAGTCCGAAAATTCACGGCACTAAAATAGAAAATTGATTTTTTTCTAGCTTTCCCCTTATGATGGAAACACGATATGAATCTCAAGAAGTAGAAGCCCGCTGGCTTGAAAACTGGAATCAAAATAAAGATTTTGCCCCGAGCGGCACCGGGCCGGAGCATTTTTCGATGGTAATTCCTCCGCCGAACGTCACCGGCGCGCTTCATTTAGGGCATGCGCTCAACAATACCATTCAAGATATTTTGGTGCGTTATCACCGGAAAAAGGGTTTCGACACGCTTTGGATTCCGGGCACCGACCACGCCGGGATCGCCACGCAGGCCGTGGTGGAAAAACGTTTATTTCAAGATGAAAAGAAAACGCGCCATGACATAGGCAGAGCGGCGCTTGTAGAACGTATTTGGAAATGGAAAGACGAATATGAAGCGCGCATTACCAATCAGCTTCGCTCTCTCGGGTTCAGTTGCGATTGGGATCGCCAGCGTTTCACGCTCGACCCCATGTGCGCCCGCGCCGTTCGTTATGCGTTTTTTAATTTATTCCAAAAGAATTTGATTTACCGCGGTAAACGCCTCGTGAATTGGGATACCCAATTACAGACCGCCGTGGCCGATGATGAAATTTATTACGAAACCGTAAAAGGTCATTTTTGGACGTTTAAGTATCCTCTCGCCGACGGAACCGGGTTTATTCCGGTAGCGACCACGCGTCCGGAAACGATCCTCGGCGATTCCGCTGTCGCTGTTCACCCGAACGACGAACGCTATCGCGGATTTATCGGCAAAACGCTTAAAGTGCCGTTTGTAAACCGTGAAATTCCGGTGATTGCCGACGGACTGTTGGTTGATCCCGAATTCGGAACGGGTTCCGTGAAAGTGACGCCGGCGCACGATCCGAACGATTACGCCACCGGACTCCGCCATAAACTCCCGATGATCAACATTTTGAATAATGACGGTTCGCTGAATGAAAATGCCGGCGAATTTGCAGGACTCAGCGGAGCGAAAGCGAGAGAAGCGGTGGTTCAAGGCCTTGAAGCGCTCGGACTTCTCATTAAAGTAGAAGATCACGAAATGCAAGTGGGGCACAGCGACCGCTCCAAAACGGCGATCGAACCTTATTTAAGCGATCAGTGGTTTGTCAAAATGGATACCCTCGCCGAGAATGCGATGGAAGCCGTGCGTTCCGGACAAATTAAAATCAAGCCGGAACGTTATGCCCGCAATTACCTCGACTGGCTCGGCGAAAAACGTGATTGGTGTATCAGCCGTCAGCTGTGGTGGGGGCATCAAATTCCGATTTGGTATGCGTCTTGTTCCGAAGAAGATTTGAAGCGCGCTTTCGGTGACCGCAAAGATATTTGCTACACCGGCGCCGGTGAAAATTCGTGGCTTGTTTGCTCTTTGGAATCGGACTTGAAAGAAAATGAAATTCCGGGGGCGGCTCTTGTGCGCGACCCTGATGTTCTCGACACTTGGTTTTCAAGCGCGCTTTGGCCTCACAGTACCATGGGATGGCCCGAAAAAACAAAGGATCTGGAACGTTATTACCCGACATCCGCACTCGTAACGAGCCGCGATATTATCACGCTTTGGGTGGCGCGCATGGTGATTTTCAGTCAGGAAAACATGAAAACCATTCCGTTTAAGAACGTTTATATTCACCCGAAAATCATGGACGGTCAAGGCCGGACCATGAGTAAATCTCTCGGGAACGGAGTGGATCCTTTGGACATTTCCGAAAAATACGGTTCGGACGCGCTTCGTTTTGTGATGGCGAGCCTCTGTACCGATAACCAGGATGTTCGTTTGCCTGTAAAAGCGGAGAAACTGCCGGACGGGCGCACTATCAACACTTCGGAAAAATTTGAGATCGGAAGAAATTTCAGCAATAAAATCTGGAATGCCTGCCGTTTCCTCTATCCGCATTTGGAACAGGCGGGCGCACTTTCCAAAGAGCTCCTCCCGATCAATCCTTCTCTTTTCGCACTTGAAGACCGCTGGATTTTAAGCAGGCTTAATTCCACGATTCAAGATGCCACGCGAATGCTCGACGAATTCCATTTCGCGGAATTGGCCGGGTTCCTGTACCGCTTTGTGTGGGATGATGTGTGCAGCAGCTACCTCGAAATCAAAAAATCGGTAATCAACCGCGAAACGCTCGACGATGAAAAGAAAAACGCAATGGCGATTCTTGCGCATGTACTTCGCGGCTCTCTCGATTTGCTCCATCCTGTTATGCCTTTCATTACCGAGGAATTAAATTCCATTTTGTTCCCGGGCAGCGAACGCATGATTCACAGCCCTTGGTGCCGCGCGAATCTTTCTTACATCGACAAGGAAATCGAACACACTTTTGATCGCGCTTTCTCTATTGTGGAAAATGTGCGCGCTATTCGAGGGCGTTACGGAATTTCTCCGGCGCAAAAGTTGAATGCGGTGATTAATTTGAACGACGCTTCGATGCAGGAATCGGTAAACGAAAGTGCGCGGATTATCATTGAACTCGGCGGGCT
>JAISUZ010000067.1 GCA_031271785.1 Fibrobacter sp.
GTTGGATTCTCCATTTATGCATCCACATAGATCGTCATCACGAGCCACGTAGTGGCGTGGTGATCCAGGGAGGAACAATTCGTGTCTGGATGGCCACGAGCGATGCTCTCGCCATGACAGGTTTATCGCCACTTTGTCCCAAATCCCTATCCCCAATTCCCTATCCCCAATTCCCTATATTTCATGCCCGAAAAGCGCTGTTGCGTGAGGCATGCGGAGGGCGGCGCAGCCGGTGCCGCAGGCACGGGAGCAAAGCGAACCCCGGAGATACGCCGACCCGGCGCTTTAGAGTGGATGCTGATGCCAAAACATTTGAATTTGTTCTTCTTTGGATGCTGAATCAAGTTCAGCATGACAGGATTTGGCATGGATTCTGAAACATCCTGAACTTGTTTCAGAATCAGGGTGTCTGTGGATGCGCCGGGGCACGCCCTTTATTCTTTCAGCGCTTCCAGAATCGCATTGACCGTGAGAATTTCGGAGAGGATTTCCGGTTCGTTTTTTCCGTTTTTGTAAACGGCATAAACGGGCACGCCGCTTCGCTTGAGAGATTCCATCAGGTTTTGAACGAGACTGTCTTTCCGCGTCCAGTCGGCTTTCACTTTTGCAACTCCCGGCGCCGTGAGCGCTTGCAGAATTGTGTCGCGGTTCAGCACGAGAGCTTCATTCGCTTTGCAGGTGAGGCACCAGTCGGCGGTAATGTTCAGGAAAACCGTTTTGTTTTCCCGAGCGAGCTGCCGCATTAATTCCGGCGAGTAACGGAGCCAGCCGTCCTGATCTTGCGCTTCGTTTTCAAGAGCCGCCTGTTTTTCCGCGATGGCTTGATCGACAAAGGGGACTGCGATCCATTGCCAAATGCCGAACAAAAGAAGAATAAGTACGAGCGCGGAAATAATTTCTCGGGAAAAAGGTTTGGTGGGCGGGGCAAACTTTCCGAGGAATACGCCGCCGCCGAGACTCACAAGCGATAGTACGGTAAGGAATGCGATTCCGGCCGCGCCCGCAACGCGGTAAGCCGTCCAAATGAGCCATATCACCGTGCCGAGCATCAGAAGTCCGAGAATCTTTTTGAACTTCGGCATCCAGGCGCCCGGTTTCGGTAAAAGCGCGAGTGTTTTCGGGAACGCACAAATGATTAAGTAGGGAAGGGAGAGCCCGAGAGCCGCCGCCGTGAAAAACAAAAAGAGTACCGGAGTGGACGCCGTAAAGGCAAACCCCATGGCCGCGCCGAGGAACGGCGCGGAGCAAGGCGTGCTGAGGAGTACGAGGAGCGCGCCCGTGAAGAAAGCGCCGGCAAACCCTTGTTTTTTAGAAGCGGCATCCATTTTGGTAAGGGCGCTTCCTGGAAGCCAAACATCGAACGCGCCGAAAAGACTTGCGGCAAAAAGACTGAGTAATGCGACCATAAACGCGATAAAACCGGGGCTCTGGAATTGAAGTCCCCAGCCCGCGGAACCTCCGCCGGCACGCGCGAGCGTGATGATGAACGCGAGTGCCCAAAGGGAGCACACAATGCCTGCGGTAACGGAAAGCCCGAGAACGGCAAGACGTTTTCGCGATTCTCCCGCTTCGCGGATAAAGCCGAAAAGTTTCAGTGAAAGTACCGGCAGTACGCACGGCATTAAATTCAGCAGAATACCGCCTAGAAAGGCAAACGCGAGAAGAATTAAAAACGATTCAGATTTTTTTTTTGAAACCGGAGGCGCGGTTTGCGGCGCGAGTCCGGTTAAAGAAACGGAAACGCTTGCCGGAGCGAGGCAAATCGAATTGCTGCACGCCTGATAATGGAACGTGGCCGAGAGCGTGGAAATATCGTAAGAATTTTCCAGAGTTTCCACCGGGACTTGTATAAGAATAGTGTCTTTGAAAATCAGATTTTCAAGATCCAGCGCTTCGTTGTATTCCTTAACCGGCTCCGGATAGAGAGGCTCCGCAAAATGAATTCCCTGCGCCGTCATTTCGAGCGAGGAGGGTTTTAAAAATTCATCGGCGGCAATGTTTGCATTCACTTGCCACTGTTCCGGAATGATTACTTCCACATGGATATGTGTTCCGGAGGTGACAGATTCTCCGGGCGGGAAAATCGTGACTTGCGGCGGCGGCATATTGTTGAGGTTAATGAATTCTTCTTCGGCAAAGGAGTGTATAGGGTTTAATATCAGAAGAAGAAAGAAAATGAAATGGAACTTAAGGGTTGCCGGATTCCGGCACACGGATTTCGGTGCGTTACATATTTTAGATTCGGCAAGATTTTTTCGTTTTTTCAACATTTCGACCATAGGGAGGGGGGATGTCATTTTCCATGACAACGGAACCGGACTGCGATGATATTGAGGCAATGATCATGAGCGTCTGGAACCGCTGTTCTGCTCAAATTTACAAACTCTGTAAAGCAAGAACAATGGATGAGGAACTTGCAGCCGATCTTTCTCAGGAAATTTTCATCAAATTTTTCGGTTCCGTTTCAAAATGGCGCCACCATTGCAATATCGCCGCTTGGCTTTTTCTTGTCGCGAGGCGCCATTGTATCGACTATTTTCGAAAAAGAAAACGTTACGAATCGTTTTACGGCAGCGTTCCGGTGTGCGAAGAACAGGTTTTCTATAGTGCCGATAATCGCCCGAATTACTGTTACGATGAATGGCGCGATGAAAAAACAATAGAGCTTTTTCTTGAAAAACTCACTTCTTTGGAAAGGATGTTACTTGAAATACGCTTTTTGGGAGGGTATTCCTTTGAAGAAATTTATCTGATTTTCGGGATTTCAAAATCGAATGCGGCAAAGATGATGAATAGGGCCTTGGATAAGATTTATTTGTTTTATGAAGGGAAAGGATGAAAAACAGCCGGAGTAATGCCTGTAAATACTTGTTTTGGACCCTATAAATCGGAGTTGCTCTTAAAAATGTGTTATATGGAGCGGGAATTTTCACAGTTTGCGGCCGCTCACGATTCCTGTCCTGAATACGTTGTTACGCTCGGTTCCTTTTGTCTGGCAAATGAGAACGGGATTAAAGGGATTCATTTAAAAGACTTTTTGCCGAAACCGGAATCTTAAAACCGGGGAAAGTCAGGGTTTTTGAGAATTTACACGAAATCGGGATCGTTTCATTTTGGTAACTTTACTAGGATGAGTTTAGTCAACAAGTTTTCGGTACTCGCGTTCCTTATTTTTTTAACGCGCGCCATCGCCGCCGATTCGTTTGAGGGTTTTACTTACCCTTACCCGGTTTATTCCGCGGCGGCGTTCGGAGAATCGGTGTTTCTTGCCGCTGCGGGAGGCGTTCGCCAAATTGAGACTTCCGGAAAAGAGATTTTATTTACCTCGGAAGACGGGCTTGAAACGACTGAAATTTATGCTCTCGCTGCCGATTCGAATGCGATTTATGCGGTTTCGGCCGCGGGAACGGTGGCGCGTTATAACGCAAAATCGTCCAAGTTTCAAGTTATCAACCGCTCGGTGTTATCGGAAAACCGCACCTTGGTTCCGGATCTCGCGCGCATTCAACGGAATGTACTCGTGCTCGGTTTTGTGAACCGGCTTTCCTTTTTTGACTTAAAAACGGAACGTTTCCTTTTGAGCATCGAACGTATCGGGAACGACCGCCTTGAACTCGCGAACCCGAAAGCTATTGAAATCAAGAAAGATTCGCTTTTTGTCTCTCTCGGGCAAACGGTTTACGCGAGAAAAATGAATTGGGACAGCCTTGCGTTCGATAACCGCCTCGCGGATCCCGAATCCTGGACCGAATATTACCGCTCGGCGGATTCGGTTCTCTCCATGACTTTTCAAGGAAATACATTCAAACCCCGTTCCGCGGCGGGTACCTATCGTTTCGATGCCAACGGAAAAGAAACTTCGGCATGTGAAGGCGATTGCCCTGTTTTCTTTCAAGGAAAACAGATGAATGACGCCGTACTTTTCCGCGAAGGGAAAAGTCTCATTCGCTGGATTGTGAATGCCGGCGACGGTTCTTTTTTTGTCGGTTCCCGCGATGTGCTGCTTTACCGGAAAAATGAGTTTCGTTCTTTTACCGCCGGTTCTTACTTTCCTTTGAAATCCGTTCACGGCGCGCTCGCCTTTCCCTCCGGCGGAGTTCTCGCTTATGATAATAGAAATTGGGTATGGAGCGAAGAACTTTGGCAAAATAATATTTCCTACAATTTTACGCCTTTTGAAAGCATGGAAAATATTACGCAATTGTTGAAAACAGCGGCGGTAGATTCGGCGGATTATGTTTTGATGGGGAATTGGGGCGGCGGATTTTTCCTCTTTGCCGACCGCGGAAAAACGCTTGTGAAGTGGATCGATCCTTTCGGTACGAATTGCATTGAAACGTATTTGGATGGTTACATAGTTCCCCGCGGGGTCACGACGGCTCCGGACGGTTCCGGTTTTCTCGTTTCTTTTTGGGGAAAAAATAATTACGGTTTTGCTTACATCGACCGCTTCGGAGAAGTGAGCTGCGCGCTCGGTGTCGGCACGCATCCTTTTGCAGGGCCTGTCACCGCTCAAATGAATACGGAAACCGGCGAATGGACTTTATATGTCAGTTCCGGTTTTTCTCAATCCATTGAAGGGAACGGCGCGCTGGATGTATTCACGTTCCCCTCTCCGGTTCGTACCGGCGGTTCTCTGGAAGATGTCAAAAAAGAAACTTATCCGTCCGTCGGAAACGCCTATATTATCGACATGGATTTGGATCGCGACAGCGTACTTTGGGTTGTGACGCAACGCGCGCTCGGTTATTTTGAAAAGGGAATGACAGCCGTTCAAGCGCCGCACCAAATTAAAACTTACGGCGGCGCCTCTCACTCATCCATCAAAGCGGACAAGCAAAACAGGCTTTGGGTGAGTTCGGTGGATCAAGGAATTTACCTTATTGAAAAAGAAAAACAATCGCCGGATTCTCTGAAAGCGAGAAACTTCCAATCGCGTGATGGCTTGCTGAGCAATCAGGTTTACGGTCTTGCGCTGGATTCCAAAAAAGGCGATCTTTGGGTGGTTCAGGACAAAGGGCTGACGCGTTATTCGAGAAACGATTTGCGCGATGCCTCTTCTTTTATGACAGGAGATGCGGAGCGGCCGGTACTTGTTTACCCCAATCCGTTTAAGCCGCGTGAACATATGCGCGTCGTGTTCGATTATCTCTCCGAAGAGGCGGACGTGCTTATTTACAATCGCGGCGGTTCGCTCGTGCGTGCGTTCCGGAATCATGAAGTGCTCGGCGGGCGCGCCGAATGGGACGGCCGTGATGCTTCGGCGCGTTTGGTGGCGCCGGGAGTGTATCATTATTTCGTGAAAAAAGGGTCCAAAAAAGAAAAAGGGAAACTTTTGATTATTCATTAAAGCGAGGTGGGTGCGTGCGAATACTTCCGGTTTTTACGATTTTATTTTGTGTGTTTTTTCTTTCCGGGTGCGCCTCGCAGCGGCAGAAAGCGGTTTGTTCGGAAATTGAAATTCGTTTAAACACCATGGATTATTCCGCAGAACAACGCGATTTCTTGGAGCAGGAACTGCGCAGTTGTAAAGAACAACAGCAGGAATATGCAAAAACCGATACGCTCACGAACAAAGTCAAGAAAAGTATTTATGAGTTATATCAGGAATCCGTAAAAGATTCTGCCGCAACCGGCACAAATCCGGAAACGCCGCCTGAAAGCGAAACCAAACCTCCGGAAACGGAAAATTCGGAGAACCATGACGCTCCCTGAAAATCAAAATTTCAAACCGGAACTTCCGAAATTTCTGAAGCGGATTGCCGAAGATATTCGCGAGGCCGGCGGCAAGAGTTTTCTTGTGGGCGGCTGGGTCCGCGACACGCTTATCGGAAACGACTGCCGCGATTACGATGTTGAAGTTTATCACATGCCGGAAGAAACTCTTTTGAAAATTCTTTCCAGGTACGGAAAACCGAATTTGGTAGGGAAAGCATTCGGTGTTATTCTTTTGTCTGTGAAAGGCGTGACTTATGATTTTTCATTCCCGCGGACGGAAAGCAAGGTCGGTAAAGGACACCGCGGATTTATCGTCAATACGCATCAGGATATTTCTTTCCGGGAAGCCGCCGCTCGCCGGGATTTTACCATCAACGCTATGGGAATGGAACTCCCGCATTTGGAACTCTGCGATCCTTACCGCGGCCGTGAAGATTTGCAAAACCGGATTTTAAGGCATGTGAGCGCTGCGTTTGTCGAAGATTCTCTCCGCGTGCTTCGCGGCGTGCAGTTTGCTTCGCGGTTTGAGCTCACGCTTGCCGAAGAAACCGCCGCACTTTGCCGCACTCTTTCACTTGAGGATCTTTCCAAGGAGCGCCTCTTTGAAGAATTCAAAAAATGGATGTTGAAACCCGGAAAACTTTCCATGGGGCTGAAAGCTTTTCGTGAAATGGAACTCGGGAAATTTTTCCCCGAAATTCGCCCGCTTAACAACTCATGGGAAAATCTCGGGAAAAGTTTGGATTACCTTTCAAAATCAACGGCAGAGCTTCCCGAATCTTCAAGAACCATACTTCTTTTTACCATGCTTCTTTTCGGTGCGGAAAATAAGGAAAAAATTCTTTTATTCCTGGAGCGCCTCACGAACGAATCCGAACTTCTTCAAAAAGTTCCGCTGTTGTGGGAACTTTCGCGTAAAGTGATTTTGCAGGGAGAAGAAAACGATTGGAATTTTAATCCGGAATTTCTCCGGCGGGAATCGCTTGTACTTTCCGGATTTTCTCTTGTGACGGAATTTTTGAAAGCGCTTCCGTCTCCGGATTTTGCGGCAAGCGAAAAAAAGGCGGATCGTTTGCGGGAATCTGCGGAAAAGTCAGAGGTACTTTATCAAGCATTGGAATCGTTTATCGGGGGGAAAGACTTGATGGCGCTCGGCGTAAAACCCGGAAAAGTATTCGGAGAAATCATTCGTGAATGTTTGGAACTTCAAATTACGGGAGCGCTGACCACGCGGGAACAAGCTCTTCAGTGGTTGAAAACGCGGCTTACTTCCATTTAAAAAGTTTTAAAATTCCAAGTGGTACTGCAAATACAATCATCGGAATTTGTAAAAGTTCGGCGGGAAGCAAATAAGGCAAAAAGCGGAGCGAGCGGGTGCGAATGGCGGCGAGAGTTAAGAAAATCGAGTCGCATCCGATTTTCACCGCGAGCGGAATCAGGCACCACGAAACCGGAAAGTCAAAAAAAAGTACAAGCCACGGGCTAATGAAAAGCCAAATAAAAAACGTATAAATTAAAGTTAAAAAGAACGTATAAAACTTGTTTGTATAACTCGTGCCGTTGCTCGCCCAGCGCGCCCGCTGAAATAAAAGCGTTTTCCATTTATCCACGGGCGCCGTCTTTACAATCGCTTCCGGGTCCAAGTTATAACAAAATTCTACTTGCGGTTCCCGGATCATTTTGTGAATCAGCATATCGTCGTCGCCGCTGGATAAATGTACAAGATCGCCGAATCCGTCCACCTTGAAAAACAAATCTTTTTTATACGCGAGTGCAGCAGCGCTTGCCACCATGGGAATCCCGAGACTGAACCCGGCGGCTTCGATCGCTGTGAACCCGAGCGTTTCCAGCTTTTGATAAGAATGCAGAAATGAGTTTGTTCCGTTATTTTCCTTTGCACCCTGCACAATTTGAATGTTTCCTTCAAACCGGCTTGCCATGGAAGCGATCCAACCCGGCGGGGGAATACAATCGGCATCCATACACATCAGCACTTCGCCGCGCGCTTCTTTGAAGCCCGTTTCCAGCGCGCGTTTTTTAGGGCTTTCCAGAAAAGGAGCGTCTTTCGGTACTTGTAAAACATGAAACCGGGGGTTCTTTTTTGAAAATGGATCCAGAATAGAGAATGTGGAATCGGTAGAACGGTCGTCCACGCAGATTACTTCCCACTCGCCTGCGTAATTTTGAGCGGCCAAAGCGTGAAGCGTGCGTTCGGCAAATTCTTCTTCATTTCGCATAGGGACAATGACGGAAACGCTCGGTCTCGGTGCGTTTTCGGTCACCGGTTTTTTCTTCGCGCGTAAAATCCCCACCGAAAAGGTGAGGAGTAAAACGGCATAAACGCCCGTTAATATTCCAAGAATGACGACACTCATGAAATGCAAATATATATTTTCTCTCCGTATGATTCATCCGTCCGCTTATGTCCATCCCGAAGCAACCGTTCACGAAACCGCTTGTATCGGCCCTTGGTGTATTGTCGATGCCGGAACGGAACTCGGTGCGGGCGTGGTTTTGGAATGCCGGGTGCGTGTGACCGGGAAAACGCGGGTCGGTGCCAACACGATTATTTATGACGGCGCGGTAATCGGCGCTCCTCCTCAGGATTTAAAATACGCCGGAGAAGAAACGGAACTGATTATCGGAGAAAACGGTATTATCCGGGAATACTGCACGCTCAACCGCGGTACGGGGGCCGGCGGAAAAACCGTTATCGGTAATTCCGTACTCCTCATGGCTTACGCTCACATCGGGCACGATTCGTCGGTAGGTGACGGCGCCGTTCTTGCGAACGGCGTGCAGCTCGGCGGGCATGTTCAAATCGGGCGGTTCGCCACAATCGGCGGCACCACCGCCGTTCATCAGTTTTCCCGCGTCGGTGATTACGCCTTTGTCGGCGGTACGCTAAAAATCGATCGCGATGTTCCTCCGGTAAGCAAAGCATTCGGCGATCCGCTCAAGTGGGCGGGGCTCAACACTTATGCGTTTCAGAAGTATGCGGAAAATTTCCCGCCGGAACGTGTACGGAACTTGGAACTTGCCTACCGGGAACTTTACCGTTCCGGAAAATCTGTGAATGAGGTGATTGAAAAACTAAAAAACAGCCCCGAAGAGCTGTTTCAAAATTTTTTCACCGATTGGGACCGGTTGATGATCAGACCTTAAAGTAACGGCGAATTGGGTATCAACGCTTCAAGTACAGGCCGAAACCATTCTTTCGTACCTTTATCGTAAACCTCGTAACCGCCTACGCGGTTGAATCCCCAGTAGTGCCAGCTCATATCCAAATCGTCGGTGGCTTCGATTACGGCTTTAGTCCATTGGCCTCGTTCTTCATCAGAAGGGAAAGCCCTCGCTGCAATTTCTGCATTGGAAAGGAATGAAATTTCTTCTTCGGTTAATTCCGGAAATAACCATGTGGGACTGCATATAGCGGGGTTTGTACCAAGACCGGTTCTGACGCCGCTCACACCGAATTCACCGTTATTTAACGGAACATGCCCGCCGTTAATATCTGGGAAATATTTTAGCGCCGTATCTTTATAGGCTTTAAAATGACTTGTCACGAGCATTTTATCGGCTGTGGTTCCCCAGGTCGTGTTTCCGCATTTTTGACCGTGGCTTCCCTGATGTGTAAAAGTATAAAGTTCATAATAATGCCCGGAAATAATGATGTTTCCGTCTTTCGGGAGTTTCATTTCTCCCATCCGGTAAAATTTGCCGTACTCATTAGGGTTAAACATAATGGTTTTTCCCGGGTTCTTTTCGCGAATAATGGTGTAAGCGCTGTCTATAAGTTCGTTCAAAATATCTTTGGTTATTTTGTTGCGGGGTTCGTTTAAGATTTCCAAAACGAGCATATCATCGGGGAATTCCTTAAATGCTTCGGAAAGTTGCCTCCAAATCCCGGCGAACTTGGCGATTTGCCGGCGCATTACTTCAAGAGAGTCGGCATTGTACAGGGCATCAAAATGATGAATATTGGTAATTACCGGGAGCCCCTGATCAATGGCGAGTTGAATGTGGCGCTTTACTCCGGCAAGGCGTTCCGGTTCCACCGTATAAGGCGGTTCATTGCTCGCAGTCCTGTTCCAGTTCACCGGCAAGCGAATGGAATTAAAACCGGCATCTTTGGCAAGTTTAAAATCGTCGTCGGCAATGGGGTTGCTCCAGCAAGCGTCAAGACAGCCATTGCCATTTGATTCCCATGAATTACCGAAGTTGATCCCTTTGCCGAGCTTTCTGTTCATGGCGCGCCCTTTGGAGTAATCCACTTTTTCCACCGCCGAAGAAGAAGAAGATTCTGCCGTACTGCTGCTCAAAGGAGCAGAAAGTCCGCCGCCGGATTCACAGCCGACAAGTAAACCGAAAGGTAAAAGCAAAAAGAAAGCCTGCCGAATCTTTTTTTGGATATTCATAATTTTCCTTGGTAAAGCAACAATTTCCCAACAAAATAAACAAAGGAATTGTCCCTGATAAAGTAAATTTTTGTAAAAAAACTACAAAATGTTTACATTAAGAAACGTAAACTTCCGAAAACAAATAAAAAAAAGTATTTTTGGTGGGTTCAAATCGCAAAAAACTAATTATATTCCAACCATCCGGATACTGGAGAATTTAATTGTGATGAAAAAAGCTGTTTCTACTGTTTTCAGAGGATGCTTTATCGGCATTCTTCTTTTATCGTCTTTCGCACTTGCTGGCTTTGGGGATTATCGCGACCGCGATGCCACCCGTTTTGTGTTGAAAGATCCGAAACCATTCCGCCCGGATAAGGATGTGGTGGTGGTGGTCATGCGTGAATCCATTCCCCGTGGCGGCGGTTACACTTATCAGTATCCCCGTGAAAATCCGGAACCGATTATGACCGACCGTTTTGCCAAAGAAGGGGCGCTTTCCATGGAAATCGAATTGATCGCAAGCGATTACTCCGGTGTGGCTATTTGTATTGCCGGTACCGCCGATCTTACTCCCTACATGGAAGAAGGGGTGCTTGAATTTTGGATTAAAGGAAACAAAGGCGGTGAAAACGCTTTATTCGTGCTTGTGGATGACGGCGTGAAAAGTAACGGCGAATCTTTGCAGGTAAAGCTCCGTTCCAAGAGTTTTGCCGAAATAACTACGGAATGGACTCATTTCAGCATTCCTTTAAAATTATTCGGTGAAACCGGTGTTTATTGGGATGCCAAAAATCAGCGCGAAGTGCTGATGCCTTTCGCTTGGAACAACTTTAAGGGTTTCCGTTTGGAAGTCCGTAAAGACGAAAATACGGAATTCAAAGTTTGGATTGATGATATTGTGATTCGCAAGCAAGGGAAGCCTTATCAAGGCCCTGCCGGCTATCCTTTCCGCAACGAGATTTAAGAGGTTTACATGCGTCATTATTTATTTTCAACCCTTGTTGCTACGGTTATCTCCGCTTCCTGGGCGCTCGCTCCGGAAGCTCAACTGGATTCCGTTTCGGCTCAGTTGGATACCCTCTCTTCCAATATGGAATCCACACTTCTCGGCAAAGATGATTTGCCGCTCGCTGTGTCCGGTTACATGGCTTTCCGCGTGAAGAATTTTGAGTATTACGAAGCGTCCCAGTTTCAAGCAAGCGATAAAGCCCGTACTTCGGTCGATGCTTTGCTTCAAACGTCCATTGTGGCTATGCCGAATTCTTACCTCACATTATGGGCTAATTTGGCGCTACCGTTTGATTTGAGCGGTTCTTATACCAACCGCTTTTCCACAAATCCTACGGCGAACCCGGCGAATCACGAAGAAAAAGTGCTGTATAATCATAATACGGATTATTACGGTTCTTATATCAATGAAGAAATGAACGTGGGTGTGGATGTGCGTGCCGGTGTATTCGGCGCCTTCATTACCGCCGGCGGCGTGATTTGGGCGAATGCGAGTCCGCTTACCATGTGGGAGCGCGAAACCAACCCGCGTTTTGTCTCTCAATATGAACTTTTTGAAGACGAACGTGTAGTCAGCACTTATTATAAAGAAAAAACATTCAAGCCGGTTAAAGAAGGCGGTCGTGCTTTTTGGACCAACCGTTCCTTCGGCGGTCTTTTCATCAATTTCTATCAACTCCCTTATGATTTGAAATTGCAGGGGATGCTCTCCCAACCATCCGATATGGATCCGGGAACGCGCGACGGTCTTACCATGTACGGCGGACAGCCGGGCGAGCTTGAAATGGTGGGCGATTATTCTTTCAGAGGCGATCTTTATCATGGTCGTCTGTCAAAGGAAAAACTCGGCGACATGACCCTCGGCTTGAACTATATGGGTATGGTTTTTGATGATGCTATCATCTATGAACCGGAATTTAACAACCAATTCAAACTCCTCGGCAGAGATCCAAGTCTTTTAAATACTCATGTGGCTTCCATTGATTTGAAAGGAAATTTGACTCCCAAGTTTTATTTAATGGCGGATGTAGCGCTCAGCATAACGGATTCTGTGAACTTCACTTATATCGGCAGCGCCTCTAAAAATCCGTCCGGTTATGAAAAAGGCACGCATACCGGCGGTATATCTACTCCGCAACTCGGTGTTTATGTGAAAGCGCAGTCCAAGCATATTGAAAATCTCCCTATTACGCTTGAAGGTATCTATCTTTCAAAAGATTTTTTCTCTCCTTACAGTATGACAAATCCGTCCCGCTTCTTAAGCTGGCGGAAAGATGAATTTGCGTTGAATTCCGGTTCTTTGCGTTACTCTCCGAATATGGCTGGTGCGAACCTTAAATTTGAACCGGTCTTTAATCGCGGGCGTTTTGATGTCCAATACGGGCAGCATCGTCAGGTGGAGGCCGGGCAGGATGTGATTGTTTTCAACTACCGTTTGAACGGTCGCGCAATGTGGGAATCATCCAATTCCTGGACGAAACACAAGCCGCTTTTCTGGGCGGACTCCGGAAACGGTGTGCCTAACGGTTATACGGAACGCGCCGGTGTGATTTATCCGACAGGTTCTCTCGGTGTTAAAATGGACCGTCAGCAGGGCGGACTTTACGGCGGCACATGGGAAATGTGGGAGTCTTTTGTCGCTTATGAAAATCCCGAACAGGTTGTAGATGGTGAAGTCCCTTCGCATGCCAAATGGTCTTCTTTCCTCTCTATTGATGCCGGTTATGATATCGGTCACTGGTTCGGAACGGATCGCAGTATCATGATGGCAGGATATGCTTCCCTTTCCGGTGTCTCCAAATCCATCGCTCCGCTCGCGATCAGCGAGTCTCAGAAAGATATGATGTTATGGAGTTTCTACGGTCAATTCGAACCGGCTATTGCTGTCGTGCCGACGTTTCATGTGGTGGGTATTCTCGGATTTGAAACATGGCGTGCCGAAAATGCCTATACATTAACTCCTGTCTCTGTGGTGACAACCGGTGGAGCGGCACTTGGTAATACATCTGTCTATTATCCAATGCTGAATGGTCATTATGTAGTAGAAAAAGCTCCTATTAACTATATGCAGACCGCTCTTGGATTTGGTTTTGATTGGGATTTCTCCGAACGGGCCGGTTTGCATGTTCGCTATAAGTGGATGACTCATTCCGATGAGGCAATTTCCGCAAATGACTGGAAAGCTCATTACATCGCCGCCGAAACTAAGGTATGGTTTTAAGAGGGAGTCATGAATATGAAATTAAATGAAAATGTCAGAGGTTTACGCATGATTCGCCAAATGATCGTTGCCTTATCTTTCACTTCGGTCGCTGTATTTGCCGGCGCTGTCGCTGATAATCAAAATACCATTGAGCAAAAGGTGGATTCTATCAATGCAAAGCGAGGTGTTTCCATCGGCGGAAGCATTCGCGCCATGCATACGGGTTCCCATTTTTCGTCCGATCAGGATTTGGACGGAATAAATAAATTCCCGGATCATGAAAGAACCGAATTTGTCAATGCCGACTTTGATTTTACATTCCGCCCTTGGGAATTTGTGCGTGCGAATGCCACTCTTCGTTTTGAAGCCGGGATGCAAGACTATTTTGCGGGTTCTTCGAAAAGTATCTCCGTGCCGTGGTTGAATGCGGAAGGAAACATTGGTACCAATTTCTATTGGGTGATCGGAAATTTCCGCGAGCAATACACGCCGCTCACCTTGTTTGCGCCGGATGTGGAAATCATGTACGAACCGATGGTTTTTGCCCGCGGGCGCCATATGGCAAAAAAACAGGAATTGCTCGAAGGGAACCAACGAAATCTTCAAGGGGTGAATTTGCAATTCAGAGCTTCTCCGAACGATGCTTTCGGTGAAATTCGTGCCGAAGCTATTTTTGCAAGGCTCCGCCGCGTGCAGGAACTTGATTTTTCCGGTGAAGTCGGAAACATTGTGCCGAACGATTTGATTTCCGGTTCTTCGCAAGCATCCAATATGGATAAGTGGCTTTTGTCCGGAAATTTGGAATGGTTCCCGCTTAGCCGCAATCTTTTGGTCGGTGCCACGGGAATGTGGGTTTTTGATGACAAATCTTCTTTTACTTACACTTACCGTCATCAGGGCGGTGACTTGAACCAGCCTTATATTAGAGAGCCGATCAATCCTTTCGATACGCTTCCGCAGAATACGAAAATTGCGAGCGCGCGCTTGGGAGCCGATGTGGCGGGCATCATGGGAAATAAGAATTTGATTCTTGATCTTGTGGGTGAATTTGCCATGTCTTTTGATGAGGTATATTCTCAGGAAGAAGTTTTGGACAGTCTTGGAGCTCCTGTGATGACGGCAGTTTCCGAAGATCAAAACGGAAAGGCGATTCTTGTGAACTTAAATGCGGGTTACAAAACGGACAATGCCTGGGGTATTTTGCTAAAGGGTGATTTTGTAAGCAATGACAGCGCCTGGTTCAATAATTTGGCTCAATCGCCGCAGTTTTTTGCCCGCCGTATTCTGAATACCGATATTGACGGAAACACCATTAAATACGGTGTAAACTCGGCATTGTATTCGACATTTGGTGCACTTTATCATTTTACGCCGAAATATT
>JAISUZ010000074.1 GCA_031271785.1 Fibrobacter sp.
GTTGGATTCTCCATTTATGCATCCACATAGATCGTCATCACGAGCCACGTAGTGGCGTGGTGATCCAGGGAGGAACAATTCGTGTCTGGATGGCCACGAGCGATGCTCTCGCCATGACAAGTTTATCGCCACTTTGTCCCAAATCCCTATCCCCAATTCCCTATATTTCATGCCCGAAAAGCGCTGTTGCGTGAGGCATGCGGAGGGCGGCGCAGCCGGTGCCGCAGGCACGGGAGCAAAGCGAACCCCGGAGCTCGCCGACCCGCGGGACTTTTAATACTGGAGATGCAAACGCGGGGCACGCCCCAATTATTTTATCCGTAACAAAAAAACCTCCCGCAAAACGGGAGGCTTTTGAATAATGCGTTCGAAAGGGTTACACGGATTTTTCCGTAGCCATTTCGGAGTAGAACGCCCAGCGGGCATCCACTTCTTTTTGGAGTTCTTCCGCGAGTTTCCTTGCTTCTTCCGGGTTGCTCTTGGTAAGCATCTTGTAACGGTTTTCCGTGTAGATATATTCGGCAACGGGGAGGGTCGGCGCTTTGCTGTCCAAGGTCAGCGGATTTTTGCCTTCGTTACGGAGGTTCGGATTGTAGCGCATTAGCGGCCAGTAACCGGAATCCACCGCCATTTTTTGGTGGGCCAGCTGGTTGAACAAGTCAAACCCGTGAGCGATACAGGGGCTGTAAGCGATAATCAAAGACGGGCCCTGGAACGCTTCGGCTTCTTGCAGAACCTTTAAGGTTTGAGCATCGTTCGCGCCGATCGCTATGCGCCCGACGTAAACGTTTTTGTAGCTCATGGCAATTAAACCGAGGTCTTTCTTTCCGGCGCGTTTTCCGCCGGCGGCAAAGAGAGCCACCGCGCCGCGGTTTGTGGATTTGGAAGCTTGTCCGCCGGTGTTGGAGTAAACTTCCGTGTCGAGCACGAGAATATTTACGTTTTCGCCGGTGGCCATCACGTGATCCAAGCCGCCGTAACCGATATCGTATGCCCAGCCGTCGCCGCCCACAATCCAAACGGATTTTTTTACAAGGTAGTCGGCAAGCGCTGCGAGGGACTGTGCTTCTGTGGAAGTATCGTTTTTGAGAGCTTCTTTCAGTTTCGCCACATTTTCGCGCTGAGCGGCAATGCCCGCTTCGTCGGCCTGAGGAGCGGTTTTAAGAGCTTCCACGAGACCGGCGTCGAGTTTTGGAGCGAGAGTGTCTAGGAGCGCCATCGCTTTGTTCGTGTGCTTCGTAATCGCAAGGCGCATTCCGAGCCCGAATTCGGCGTTGTCTTCAAACAAACTGTTTGCCCAAGCCGGACCGCGGCCGTTTTTGTCTTTGGCCCACGGGGTGGTGGGGAGGTTACCGCCGTAAATGGAGGAGCAACCCGTGGCGTTTGCAACCACCATACGGTCGCCGAACAGCTGAGAAGCCAAACGTAAATAAGGGGTTTCGCCGCAGCCGGCGCAGGCACCCGAGAATTCAAACAGCGGCTGGAGAAGCATCGCCTGTTTCACGAGATTCTTATTGAGTTTCGTGCGGTCAAATTCCGGGAGATCCACAAAGAAGTCCCAGTTTTTGCTTTCCTGTTCGGCAATGGGTTCCTGAAGTTCCATATTGATCGCATGGAGTTCCGGATTCGTCTTGTTCTTGCCCGGGCAGATTTGCGTACAAATGCCGCAACCGGTACAGTCGTAAGAAGAAACCGAAATGCTGAACATCGGTTCGCCATCGACTTTTAAGCCCTTGACCGGAGTGAATTTGAATGTTTCCGGCGCGTTTGCGACAGCGGATTTATCAAACACTTTGGCGCGTATCGTCGCGTGCGGACAAACCATCGCGCACTTGCCGCACTGAATACAGGCTTCGGGATCCCAAACCGGAATACGGAGGGCGAGATCGCGTTTCTCATATTGAGTGGTGCCTGTCGGGAACACACCGTCCACCGGCATCTTGGAAACCGGGAGGTTATTACCTTCGCCGAGAATAATTTGAGCGGTCACCTGGTTCACAAAATCCGGCGCCTTGCCGTGAATCGGGGCGCGGAGTTCCAGTTTGCTTGTAACGGTTGCCGGAATTTTCAATTCTTTCAAATGGCTGAGGGTCGCGTCAATCGCATCCCAGTTTTGCTGAACCACCGCATCGCCTTTCTTGGCGTAGGTTTTTTTCGCATATTCCTTAATGAGTTCAATCGCTTTATCTTTCGGAAGGATTCCCGCTTCGGCAAAGAAGCAAGTCTGCATAATGGTGTTAATGCGGCGCGCCATACCGGTTTTTTCGGCCACAGCGTAACCGTCAATCACGAACACGCGGATTTTTTTATCGATAATTTGCTGCTGAACCGGGCGCGGGAAGGTTTCCCAAGCCGCGTCTTCGCCGTGCAGCGTATTCAAAAGGAACACAGCGCCCGGCTTTGCGTATTTCAGCATATCGATTTGCCCGAGGTGCGGCGTATGGTGGCAAGCCACAAAGTCTGCTTCGTTTTCGGCGATCAGGTAAGGAGCGTTGATAAGTTCTTTACCGAAACGCAGGTGCGAAGTGGTCATGGAACCCGACTTCTTGGAGTCGTAAACGAAATAACCCTGTGCAAAGTTGTCGGTATTGTTACCGATAATTTTGATGGAGTTCTTGTTCGCGCCGACGGTACCGTCGGCGCCGAGACCGAAGAACATCGCCTGGAAGAAATTCTGTTCGAGTTTGAAATTCGGATCCACGGTAAGGCTTGTGTTCGAAACATCGTCGATGATTCCTACCGTAAAGCGGGATTTCGGCGCCGGTTTGGCGCATTCGTCGAAGATCGCCTTCACCATTGCCGGTGTAAATTCTTTGGAGGAAAGTCCGTAACGCCCGCCGATGATTTTCGGGAGAGACATTTTTTGATCCATCACCGCTTGGGTAACGGCTGTGAGAACATCCTGGAACAACGGCTCGCCGGCGGAACCCGGTTCTTTGCAGCGGTCGAGAACCGCAATCGTTTTCACCGATTTCGGAAGCGCTTCCACGAGAGCCTTCATGGGGAACGGACGGTACAAATGAACGTTCAGCACGCCCACTTTCTCGCCTTTGGAGGTGAGGAATTTTACCGTATCTTCGGTAGTGTCCGCGCCGGAACCCATAATGACAATCACGCGTTCCGCATCGGCGGCACCCGTGTAATTCACAAGATTATATTGGCGGCCTGTCAGTTCGGCCACTTTGTTCATGTATTTCTGAACGATTTCCGGAATCGCCTCGTAGAACGGGTTCACCGTTTCGCGGCCCTGGAAATAAACGTCCGGATTTTGAGCCGTACCGCGCATGGTCGGGCGGTCCGGAGTCATGGCGCGGTCGCGGTATGCATTCACAAGATTCTCATCAATCACGCTGCGGATCACGCTTTCGTCCATGCCTTCGATTTTCATCACCTCGTGAGAAGTTCTGAACCCGTCAAAGAAATGAACGAACGGAACGCGGCTTTCAAGCGTTGCGGCGTGCGCCACGAGAGCGAGGTCCTGACACTGCTGAACGGAAGCCGAAGCGAGCATTGCAAAACCGGTCTGGCGGCAGCTCATTACGTCGGAATGGTCGCCGAAAATCGAAAGCCCCTGAGCCGCGAGGGAACGCGCCGTCACATGGAAAACCGTCGGCGTAAGTTCGCCGGCAATCTTGTACATGTTCGGAATCATGAGCAAAAGCCCTTGAGAAGCCGTAAAAGTTGTGGTGAGAGCGCCGGTTTGCAGCGCGCCGTGCACGGTACCTGCGGCGCCGCCTTCGGACTGCATTTCAAAAACGGTGGGAACCTGTCCCCATAAATTCTTCTTGCCCGCCGCACTCCAGGCATCCGAAAGTTCCGCCATCGGGCTTGAGGGGGTAATCGGGTAAATTGCAATCACTTCGCTTACTTTGTGGGCAACGGCAGCGGTCGCTTCGTTACCGTCCACAGCAATCATTTTTTTCTCCATATACGGATCTCCATGATGATATACTATCAAAAACAAAAACTTTGGAGCTAAAACTAAATAAATGTGTGCGGTTTGTTTACAAAAAATCAAAGAAAACCCTGAAAAACCTTGAAAAAAAAGAATACGGCTCCTTTAATTTAATTTGTGTTTAATAATGGCGTGTCCCGGCGATGGCACGCGCGCATTAAAAGAATATCGCCGGGCCGGGCTGTATTGCACTAAGGCGGGGAACCCGCCGAGTGCAACGGAGCCTTGAAAAGTCTCCGCCCTTCGGGTCACCATCCCTCACGCGAAGAAAAGGCATATACAAATACCTTAAAAATGTAAAATGCCGCTCCTGCGCGATTCCAACGCTCCGCGACAAATTGGAGCGGCTTCCGGCCTGAAAATTTGTCCCACCAAGTGGCGGCGCAGATAAAGAAAGTCTTCCATGCCTGTTCGAGCTTGACAAATGCGCAAAAAGCATTGAGAACCGTGCTTAGGGGTCGAATATTTTCGACCCGGTTTTAGGGCGGAAGGGCATAGCCCGCGGCCATCCAAACACGAATTGTTCCTCCCTGGATCGCCGCACGCGTTCCGCGTTCGCGATGACATTCACTGTGCGAACTTGATGAATGTTTCATACCTGAAGAACCCGGTTTCGGGTAGACGGTGATCCGTACAAGTTATTCTTCTTACATGAAAACCCTGGGAAATGGGACACGGAGTTTAAGCGGAAACTTCACACAGGGACAAGGGACATGAAATTATCTTATCTTCATGCCCAGGGAGCGCTGTTGCGTGAGGCAAGCGGAGGGCGGCTAGTCCGGTGCGAAGCACCGACCGGAGGGTAGCCCGTAGCTACGCCGACCGGCGAGTATGCGAGCCGGGCACGCCAAACTCCCGTTTTTTGCGAAATTTCGGCACTTGACAGGTGTACTATCTTTAAAAACAGCAAGTTTAAATGGATGGCGGATGAATTTTTCCGCTAATGTCAATTTGTTAAATCGAACACTTATTGTAACTTATTTATAGTGCAAGGAGAAAATTATGGCGAAAATTGAATTGGATAATATGATTTTGGAATGCCCGGTTATTGTTGGTGCTGAAAAGGAAAAAGCGATTGATATTTCGGAACTGAGGGCCAAAACAGGCTATATCACTTTGGACGACTCGTTCAGTAACACGGGAAGCTGTAAATCGGCTATTACTTATATTGACGGCGATAAGGGAATTTTGCGTTACCGCGGTTACCCGATCGAGGAGCTCGCGGCGAAAAGTTCGTTTGCCGAAACGGCGTTTCTGGTGATTTACGGTCATCTTCCGAATAAAGAGGAATACAGCCGTTTTTCCGGTTTGCTGACCGATTATGAGATATTAAATGAAAGTTTCAAGCATCATTATGAAGGGTTTCCGAATAATGCTCCGCCGATGGCGATGCTTTCCGCCATGATTAACGCGCTCAGCTGTTATCAACCGGAAGTGAATAATAACGATATTTCCAAATTCGACGTTTCGGCGGCGCGGCTGATTTCCCAGGTACGCGTTCTCGCCGCTTCCGCTTATAAAATGAGCGTGGGGCTCCCGACGGTTTTTCCGTATCCGGAAATGAGTTATGCCGAAAACTTTCTGCACATGATGTTCTCGCTCCCGAACCGCCCCTATGAAATGGATCAGGATATTATCGATGCGCTGAATATGTTTTTGATTTTACATATCGATCACGAACAAAACTGTTCCACAAGTACGGTGCGGTTGGTCGCTTCGAGCGGGGCAAACCTTTACGCAAGCTGCGCCGCCGGCGTTTGTGCGTTGTGGGGGCGCTTGCACGGCGGCGCGAATCAGGCGGTAGTGGAAATGCTGAACCACATTAAAAACGCCGATTACAACGTGAAAGAGTTTATCGACATGGTTAAAAACAAAAAGAACGGCGTAAAACTCATGGGTTTCGGACACCGCGTTTACAAAAATTTCGACCCGCGTTCCAAAATCCTCCAGGCGGCGGCGCATAAATTATTTAAGAAAGCCGGGCAAAGCGACGAACTTCTGAGCATTGCTCAGGAACTCGCCGATTACGCCTTGAACGACGAATACTTCATTGAGCGCAAGCTTTACCCCAATGTGGACTTTTACTCGGGTTTGATTATGCAAGCCCTCGGGATTCCGCTCAATATGTTCACCGTTCTTTTTGCCATCGGCAGAATGCCCGGTTGGATTGCGCACTGGAAAGAACTTTCCGAAAACCCGAAACGGCGTATTTACCGCCCGCGGCAGATTTATGTGGGCGAAACGCTCCGGCATTACGAACCGATGAGTATGCGCGGATAACAAAAAAGCCCGGTATAACAACCGGGCTTCCTCTTTATAAGGAAAAATCAGGCTTTGGCGAGCAATTCCAGCAACTCGGAATCGAGATGATCCGGGTTTTGGTATTGCGGAAGCCCGGCGTGCAAACTCTCGTTCGTGCTGATCACGCCGAAATCAAGATTCTTGTAGTTCCAGTAAGAAAAACCGACATCGGCCTCGCGGAGGAGGGAAGTGAAATCGGAAATCCAATTCAATTGGCTTTTCCGGTTTACCTGCACATAAACGCCGAATTCGTTGCAAGCCACCGGAACTCCGTGTTTTGACCGGAATTCGAGGGCGTGCTCCATGGTTTTGCGTAAACGTTCTTTGTTCCATTCCCCCGATTCCACCGGGAGATTGGTTTGCGCGGAAGTGGCCGGCGGCGGATAATTTCCGGGCCAGTTCCGCACCTCGCGGAAATAGGGATCGTCGATCCATGCCGCAAACTGGTGCGTGAAAATCACCGGCTGGTAAGAATGGAAACTGTAAAGAACATTATCGTCATCCACCGGAGTCAGATCGCGGAACTGTTCGGCGTTATTCCATAAATTGGAACCCACCACAATCGGAGCCCGGGGAGCCGCCGCGCGGATATGGTAAAAAAGTTCGTCTTTCACCCGGTTCCAGGTATCGGCATCCGGAGCCACCGGTTCATTGAGAATTTCAAGTAAAATCCCGGGTTTGCTGCCGTAACGTTCGGCAAGCACCGACCACACGCGTTTCGCCGCTTCGCGGTAAGAAGCATCCGTAAAGAACGGCTGAGCGGTCGTGGTACCCAGGTGAAAATCGTGCCCCGGACATTTATGAAGATCGAGAATCAGAGCGAGCCCGGCGCCGAGGATCATCTCCGCCGCTTTATCGAGCAGTTCGAAAGCACGCGTGTTTTCTTTCAAGGTATCGGGGTCGAAAAAATTGAAGAAATCAACCGGGAGCCGCACATGGTTGAAGTTCCAGCTTTTAATGCGTTCGATATCACCGGCGCCGATAAACGTTTCCATGTGAGGCAAAACCCCCGGAAATCCGGCGGGGTCTTTCTCCTCGATACAATCAATTTGGCTGAACCAGCCTCCGAGATTAAGCCCGCGTAAGCGTTCTTTTTGGAAATCAATTACAGACATTCGAGAGATTCGTCGGCGATATTGAGGTCCATCACAATATCCAAAGCTTCCGGTTCATCGTTAAAATCAATTACGAGTCCGACGCGCTTGTCTTCGTCTTTTTGATCATCATAGTGAATGATGTCATAGATTTTGACTTTGATCGAAGCGGCTTCGGTCACGGGAATAACGAGAGTCATCCCTTTATTGATAGGACCTTCGATGACTTTGCCTTTGAAGACAATACTTTTCTCGTCCTCAGATAGAGTAGTTTTTTTGACGTGGAATTTAGGCATGGTTCACTGGGGTTATATGGGAATAAATTGGTTTCATAGGTTTAAGTCCCCCCTAATCTAATTATTTTTCCCGGGTATGCCAACTTTTCCCCAAAAAACTTGGAAAAAAGACTTTTTGGGGCGTGCCCCTGCGGGTCGGCGCGGCTCCGGGCTACCCTCCGGTCGGTGCTTCGCACCGGACCAGCCGCCCTCCGCCTGCCTCACGCACCGGAAATAATCGGATATGGAGTTCATGGAAAACAATTATGAAATCATCTCTACAATTTGAGCAAAAACAGCATCGGCGAGCGGGTTTGTTTCAAGCCCTTCGAAAATACTGAACTGGTTGAAAACGATTTTACCCTTTCCGTAGGGGAGACTTTGCAAATCCACTCCGGTTTTCACTTCGCCTTTGGCAATGGAAACCGAACGCGCAAAAACTTCGGCCCCTTCGATTTCATTCAGGGAAACGCTCGGCATTACAGCGCTCGCGAGACTGTCGAGAACCTGTTTATCGCCGAAAACGGGCAGGAGCGGCGATTTTTCCGTAAGATAATGAAGGCTGAGATCGTTCGCGCCTGTGGTGAAAAGCGATTCGATCGTCGAATCGAAGTGATGGCTCGCGTTAAACATCTCAATATCTTCGCGGTTCATGTCGGAAAGGAGGAGAGTTTTACCGGCTTTGGTCACTTCAACGATCCGGGCGAGAATCTCGTCGTTCCAGGAATTCAGGCTCGCGGTGAAAATAATATTTTCCTTACCGCCGAGTGCTGCAAGCGCATCGCTTGTGGTCTCGGCGTTATTATCGAGGAAGCAGACCTGTTTCATGGCGGCTTTCACGTTCACCGGTTCGATCACGCGGAGAGTTTCTGCGGTAGAGTAAATCGTTTTGCCCTCGTGATTCAGTTTAAGGACAAGCTGATACGCACCGGCTTCTTTGGGCGCCATGATGGAATAAACGCCGAGCTGCGTTAAACTCGTTTGCCCTTTAGCCTCTTTCTTTTGAGAGGAAATCACTTTACCGTCTTTTTCGATATTGATTTCAATTTCGATTTTTTCAAGCCGCGCCGCATTCAAAAGAGAAAGCTGGAATGTGATTTCGCTTTGAACGGCCGCTACCGAATCCCAGCCGCAGAGAAGCAGGCGCGTGGGGACGGAAATTTGCTTTAAGAAATCCCCAAGCTTTTTCGAGTTTCTGTTTTCATCGACAATCCCGCTGAAATCCACGCCGAGATCCGCCCACTGATCGAGGAAATAACCGGCCACGAGCGGATTGCTTTGGAGGGCGGTGATTTGATCGATTTTACTCTTGAGCGCAATCGGGGTCGCGTCGGCAATCAATGATTTCAAATCTTTCCAAATGGAAAGTTTCTCATTGGAAACAAAGGAAGACAATTGTTTGTAAAGCTGTTTGATGGCTTTCAAATTCTTGGCGCTGCGAAGCCCGGTAATCGCTGTCGGAGAATCGGGCAGAAGCGAATGGTTCTTTACGGTCACGAGGATTTTTCCGTTCGTCTCGCGGACAAATTCCTGATAATCGTCCTGGAACACCATATCGCCGAGGGTGGTATCCGGAACGGAAATCTCGGAATCCTCTTTATCGCAGTAATGAGCGAGGAAATAACTGAGGTTCGCGCTCGGGGCCATGCGGAGGTGCATCCGGTGCGATGCGTATAAAAGAACGCGGTCGTTCGTGACGCCCATGAGTTTTCCGGCATCTTTGCGGAAATTTTCCTCGTTATCCAGATAAACGCTGTTCAGGTTGCTGATCATCGGGCGGCTCATGTCGAATTGATCGGCATGTTTCAGAAGTTTGTTACCGTTTTCAAGCACGAGCGTACCGTTTTCGGCGCCGAGAATCCAGGCGGCGATACACGGATGATGCCGCTGTTCCTTGATCACTTCTTCGATCACTTCCTTGGCTTTTTCCAAACCGCGGGGCGTGGAGCGCATGGTGTGGATCGGCAGTTCCTGAAAAACAAAGAAACCGAGCCGGTCGCAAATTTCGAGAGCGGCGGTAGTTAAAGGCGCGCCGCCGGAGCGGATGGCGTTGAACCCCGCCTCTTTGATCGCCTTAAAATCTTTTTCGAGAAGTTTTTTATTCGCATTCCAAAGACCGCCGCTGGAGCAATGCTGGCTGTAGCATATTCCCTGCAATTTCACAATGGCGTCGTTCATGTAAAAATCGCCCTTGATGCAGTCGAACTTTCTGAAACCGAACGTTTTGACCACCGAGAACGAATTGTCCGAAGGACTCTTGTCTTTGCTTTTGCCGGTTTTACCTTCGAGCTGCAGTTCGATGGTGAAAAGGTTCGGCTTATCGAGAGTCCAAACGCATTTCTGCCGGTTCCAGTCTTTGATACCCAAAATAAAACGGTGCGTGGCGTTTTCTTTTTCGAGTTTCAGTTCCTTGTACATTTGACTGATGGTTCCGGACGGATGACGCATGAGAATCCGGAGCCTCGTTTGAAACCCGCGCGGGTTATTAAAGGAAACTTCCACGCCCACGCGTTCCTGATCCATATCCGGTTCGAGTTCCACGCCGGAGATAAAGGCTGCGTTGCCGAGAGTTAAGGACACGTTTCCGTAAATGCCGCCGAACGGGTAATTGGTCCAGGGGAGCCCGACCGGCATTTCGCTCGGGTGGGCGTAACGGTTGCCTGAACCTTCTTTGGTTTCCCGGCCGAAGTCGATGCGGCTGTTGGCCGAACCCATATTGGCGACACGGAGGCAAAGCACGTTTTCTTCGCCGAGTTTGATCGCTTTCGAGGTATCCAGCGTGAACGGGGAATAGGCGCCGAAGTGCTCACCGATCAATTTGCCGTTGAGCCAAACGGTCGCGTGAGTGGCAATGCGTTCGAAATTCAGGAAAATGCGTTTCGGAATTTGTTTTTCATCTACGAAAAAACGTTTGAAATAATAGGCGGTGTCCTGTGTCAGCGATAACTTTTCAAAAGAGTTTTCCCAAACGTGAGGCACTTGAACGTGTTCTCCGCCTTCGGGATAAGTCGCGTACCAGCGGTTGGTGATACCCACGTCTTCCGTGTCCCAAAGGAGTTCCCATTCGCCGTTTAAGTCCAAAATCGAGTTCATTCGCACTTCCTTATCAAAATAGACTTGTAAATCTAGAAAAAAATATGCGGGAATGGGGCGGGGGGCAGGAACTTCCGGGACAGGGTTGTTGCGCGCACTTGAATCTTACATACAAATACGAACCGGATAAATACGCAGCAGGGAATGTGAAAAGCATTTTGGCGTGCCCGGCGAGCATGGCTCGCCGGCCGGGCTGTATTGCACTAAGGCGGATTTCCCGCCAAGTGCAACGGAGCCTTGAAAAGTCTCCGCCCTTCGGGTCACGATCCCTGCCCGAAACCGGGTGCTTCAGGTATGAAATTTAGGGATAAGGTAAGAAAATTCAAGAACTCGAATTCATCTTGCGCATTCATTAAGTTCGCACAGTGAATGTCATCGCGAACGCGGGACGCGTGCGGCGATCCGGGGAGGAACAATTCGTGTTTGGATGGTCGCGGGCAATGCCCTCGCCGCCGCTTTGTCCCAAATCCCTGAATTTCATACTCGGGGAACTTGAGTTACATTTTCACATAAGCGCGGTTCTCAATACTTTTTTCCAAACCTTTAGGCTGGAAGCCGCTACGGTTTTGGAAAAAGTGTTGGAATCGCGCGAAGACACGTGAGGCAGGAGGAGGGTGCGCGCTTTGCGCGCAGTGCGCAGCACCGACCGGAGGGTAGCCCGGAGCTGCGCCGACCCGCAGGGGCACGCCCTTTTCCTGTTTTTTTTGTGTCCGAATCATCCGTTTCCCATTCCCGGAGCCCCGTTCCTCGAAGAATATATTTACAGTAATCCGGATTTTTTAGGGTAAAAAGAGGTTTTCACTTGAAAAAATCCAATGGTTTTACTAAAATTGGAACTCCGAACAGCAACCCTCAAAGGATATAAAATGTATTCTATCGTTGAAACAGGTGGTTTCCAGTATAAGGTCGAATTGGGAAAGACTTACAAAGTCCCCACTATCGCCGAAGCTGCTGTCGGTTCTACTCTGGAGCTCAAGTCCGTACTTCTTTTCTCTAACGGGAACGAAGTAAAAGTCGGCACCCCTGTCCTGAATGACGCTCTCGTGAAAGTCGAAGTACTTTCTCACGGTAAGGGCGATAAAGTGATCGTCTATAAGAAAAAACGCCGTACTCGCTACGAACGTAAAAATGGTCATCGTCAGGGCTATACCGAAGTGCTTATCACGGAACTTCGCTCCGGCGCAGAATCTGCAGCCGTTGAACCTCAAATTATTACCCGTAACCGCGCTCGCGTGGCGGCTCTTGCCAAGCAGAAGGAACAAAATGTTCCGCTGACCCGCAAGGAAAAAATCTCCCAGGGGATTCCAAAGCCGGTTAAGGTCAAGAAAAATGCGCTTCGCCAAGCGAAGAAGGAAGGATAACCATGGCACATAAGAAAGGTCAAGGCTCTGTCCGTAACGGTCGCGACTCTAATCCGAAATATCTTGGTATCAAGAAATACGGCGGAGAAGTGGTTAAAGCGGGCAATATTCTCGTGCGTCAGCGCGGTTCTCATTTCCATCAGGGCAACAATGTCGGGATGGGCAGAGATTTTACCTTGTTCGCGCTCGTGGACGGTGTGGTGAAGTTCGAAAGACTGGATGCCAAACGTCAAAAAGTTTCCGTTTACGCGGAAAACTAAGCGTTCAAGTATTGAATTTTCAATGAAAAACCACCTGCTCTGCGGGTGGTTTTTTGTATTTTAGATGCCAACTTGTTTAAAGGATTCCGGCGTTGAAATTGAAATTCGCTTATTTGTTTTTTATTCTCTCCGTGATACTCGGTATAACGGCGTGTTCCGATGATTACGAGGGCCGGGAATTTCTCTTTGACCGCACGATTCTTGAGATGTTTGTGCTCCGGGAATGCCCGTCGGGTTCGGGAGATACGTCTTGCTATCAGCTCCGGTTCCGGCACCCCATTGAAACCGAAAATCTGGTGCGTTATCATCTTTGGCTCGATACCACGGTGGTGGACGATACTTCCAAAGCGGTTTCTTCTTCGGATTTGGAGCACTCGATTAAAATCGAATATGTACAGGGCTCCACAGACCCTTATGTGACTTATGATTTAACGAAAGATGTGAAGCCTTTTTTAACGTGGGACAGTTTGCAGGTGGCGCTTTGGGCGGAGTATAAAGACGGCAATGAACCCGGTTCGGTGCAGCGGCTCTTTCTTCATTTCGGCGATAATTTGGCGCCGTCCACCGTGACGGTACAGGATTCGGCTTGGGCGACGGGTGTGGTTCTCGACTGGTCGCGCCCGACGGATCAAAGGGATTTTTACGAGCCTTCGGATATTTCCGGCGCGATCGTGGGTTATAACATTGTATTTTGGGCGGCGGATACGACGGAAGATATCCGGAATTTGAAAGTGCGCCTCGAATGGGACGGAGGGCGCGCGGATGATCTCGGAGTGACGGGTTATCGCCGTCATGCGCGTTTCCGGGCAAACAGTGATTCGGTTTGGCTGGACACCACTTCGAGCAGTGCGGATTCCAAAAATTATTTGCGGCTTGCGGTGATTGACGGTAAAGGTTTTAATACGGAACAGCCGGAACTGAATGCGTTCCGCATGACGATCGAGGGACTTTCTCCGACACACCGTTACACGGTTGGAGTGATTGCCTGGGACAGCGCGGGGAACAGTTCTCCCGGAAACCGGGAAGTGGAAAAGAACCAGTTAATTATTACTACCGATAAAATCGCGCCTTTAATGCCCACAGCTGTTTTTGCAAAATCGGATTCTCTTTTTCCGGAACGGCTTGCCCTCGATTCCAACCGGCTGGTTCTTTTTTGGAGCCGCAGTGTGGATCCGCTTCAGGAAGATCACCGGATTCAGGTGGATTCCGTGCTGACGATTCCGCGGACTTGCACGGAGCGTTTTTGTTACCGGGAGGTGCAGTCCTATTCTCTCGAAAGCTGGAACGGCGTTTCATGGAATGCGGTGGATTCCGCCGGCGGGAACGTGGGTGAAAAATACACACAGCGTTATGCTTTTGACGGGAGCGAGATGACGCCGGCGGCTACCGGGACTTTTATTTCCGATACGATTCGCTGGGTGGCTCCGGGAGATTCCGTGATTCTCCGCATTCGTTCGCGCGATTCTTCCGGGTATTATTCCGTGGCGCTTATCGATACATTGCGGGCGAGTTTCGGGAGCGAGTATGATTTGAACTGCCCGCCGGAATTTGTGCCGGTGCGTACCGATGATTCTACGCGTTTTTGCGTGGAGCGTTTCGAACATCGGAAAACCGGAGGCGTTTTTGAAACGAATGTTCTTTTTGCCGAGGCTCAGGCAGCTTGCGAAGCGGTGAGTGCTGCCGGATTTACGGTTTCGCTTTGCGGTGAAAAGCAGTGGCAGGGTGCTTGTCTTTCCGGGTCGTGGCAAACGGCTTACGGCGTGATCGAGGAAACCGGATTTTCGGCGGCGGAATTTTTATTCCGGAATTGCAATGTCGGCACCAACGATTCGGCGGAAGCGGTGAATGTTTCTTCCCGGAATTCCAAATGCGTAAGTCCGTTCGGGGTGCATGATTTTCCGGGGAATTTGCAGGAATGGGTGGTGAGCGATTCCGGAGACGGACTTTTGAAAGGTTCGAGTTATGTGTATTTCAATGGGATTGACCCTGCGAACCATGCGCTTTGTGTAACGCGTTCTTATCCTTACCGGAGCCGTGCCGCTTACACGAAAGATTCGGTGTTCCTTTATCAAAACGGAGTTCGTGTAGATACTTTGTTTGTGATGGATACTACGCGGACGCTGTTCCGGATTTTAACGCCGAAAGATTTTAAAGATACGATTCTTGTTTTCAATGTATTGCACCCGGAAACAGGCGCTGTTCTCGGAGAAGATTACGTTCCTCTTGCGGAATACCGGCGCGGCGGCGATGCCTGGCTTGCTTCGATTTCAGCGGGGTTTACTTATCGGGAAATCCGGCGCGAGGCGGTTTTCTTAACCGGAGGTTCCGTTCAATACCGTGCCGCCGCGGCGTTTTTCAGGAATCCGAGTATCGGTTTCCGTTGCTGCGCTTTTCCTGAATAACGTGGTAGGGATGCGACAGGAACTGCGGAGACGCGCAAAGTCTTTGTTCTTCGGGTAAGTTCCGCGCGGCTCCGTTTTCGGCGGGGGCTCTCGCGAGACTCGCGAGGTGGGCGCCACCCCGAAAATTCAAGCCCGGTCCCGGAATGTAATGGAGGGAACCACCCGGAAAAACAGGGATACTTTATTTGTAAAGCGCTTCGATTTCGGCGATATATTTCTTTTCGGTGGCCGTTCTTCTGAGTTTGAGCGTCGGCGTTAAAAGTCCGGATTCGGTAGTTAAGTTATCCGGAATCAAGATCCATTTCTTAATTTGTTCCCAATGATTCAGTTCTTTATTGACTTGTTCAATGTGTTTTTGAATCGATTCTTTGATCCGTTTTGAATTTTCGGCGGCAAAGCGGATGTCAAAATCCGAAACATTGCGGTTTAACAGGCGGCGCGCGCCTTCATAATTCAAAAACAGGAGCGCGGATACGAATTTCCGTTCGTTGGCAATAATGAGAGCCGCTTCGATGAGCGGATGGTGCGTGAGTTTCAGTTCAATGGGGAGCGGAGAAATGTATTTTCCGGTGCTTGTTTTGAGAATTTCCTTTAAACGCCCGGTCAGGAATAAAAAGCCGTCTTCGTCGAGGTAACCTTCGTCGCCGGTTTTAAAGTAACCGTCTGCCGTGAAACTTTCCTGGTTGAGTTCCGGCAGGTGCAGGTAGCCGCTAAAAACACTATCGCCTTTAACGAGAATATCGCTGTTTTTGGGGTCGATTTTTACAGACAAATGTTCGAGTACTTTTCCAACGGAACCGAGTTTCCAATGTTCGTGATTGTTTACGCTGATGACCGGCGTGCATTCCGTGAGCCCGTAGCCTTCGTAAACCGGAAGTCCGATGTTTAAGAGAAATTGCAGAACATTTTTGTTGATGGCGCTGCTGCCGGAAATAATATATTTGAAGTTATCGCCGATCGCCGCCCTCATTTTCGGATAAACTAACTTCTCAAAAATTTTGCGGAGAATACTCGGTTTTTTAGGGTCCAGGGTTTGGGCGGTTTTAATGGATTTTTGGATCAGCCATTTTTGAGGGCCCCACGCTTTATCGGCGGCGGCGGTCATGCCTTCGTACAACTTTTCCAGCACGCGGGGCACCGTTGTCATTACGCTCGGGTGAGTTTCTTTTAAAAGGACGGCCGCATTTTTTGCGTCGTCGGCAAAATAAACTTTCATGCCGGTCATTATGTAATAGTAGAGAGCCATTCGTTCAAACACATGAGCTACGGGGAGCATGGTGAGCGATGAATCCTCTTTTGTCACGGGAAGACGTTTTAGAATCGATTCCAATTGAGAAATCATGTTGCGGTGAGAAAGCGCCGCTCCTTTCGGTGTTCCGGTGGAACCGCTCGTGTAGATAATAGAGAAAATATCTTCGGGACGGATGCTTTCGACCTTTTTTTCAAAGGCACGGTACGCGCCGGGTTCTTCGGAAAGCCGTGCGCCTTCTTGCAGCAAGGTATCCCAAAAAATGCCGTTCTCCGGGAGTTCCTGTTCCGGATGAATACAAATGATCAGTTTAAAACGTTTGAGCTGTACTCTCAAAGATTCGTTCAATGCATCCAGGCGGTCGGCGATGAGAAAATCCACTTGCGCGTCGTCGCACTGGTGGGCAAAGTTCTGAGGAGAAATATCGGGAAACAAAGGTACCACGGCGGTACTGCAAACTTGTGCCGCTACATCGGCGAGAAGCCACTGAGGAGAGGTGGGAGCGACAATGCCGATGCTTGATCTTTTGCATAAACCGCGGTTTTGAAATGCCAAAGAGAGTTGAAATAAATTCTTTTTTAAAGATTCCCGTGAGAAATGGATCCACTCGTTATTTTTACGTTGGTACCAACCCTGAAAATGTTCACGTTCGGTATTTGCCAGAAACAAAGCAGGGAGTGAAGGAAAGGAAAGCGGTTTGGACAATGGAAGCCCCGGGGGTGGATAAAACGAAATCAGGTTTTCATAAAGATAATCGTTTTTACCGGTGAAATTACTTTTTCAGATTAAAAAATTTATTCTCGTCCGGGTCTTTTGGTTATTCACGCTCAACGCCCATTTTTTGATGGATTTTTGCGCACCAATCAAGTTCGAGCGGTTGTGTAATGTTATTACAAGCCACGTAATGGCGTGGCGATCCGGTGAAGAACAATACAGGGTCCGGATGGCGACGGGCAATGCCCTTGCCATGACAAGCGCCGCCACTTGGTGCGCCATACGTCGTTAAATTTTCTTGCAATGCCACCGGTATTCCTGCGAAAATTTACCTTGTCCGACACAAAATCGGTTTCAAAGCCTGAATATTTCGGTGAATGATCACAAGACCCCGGGTAAATCACGGATTTCTGACCGTAACTCCTGTGCGGAGACGCCCGGTTGAACCCGTTTTTTAAAGAGTGAAAAAATTTCTTAAAGAATAGGCTAAAATGGAAAACGCCCCGGCCACGTTCATGCTCGCCTTTCGCCCGACCATGGGGATCGTTACCGTTTGAGTCGCTCTTTGCATAAGTTCCGGTGAGATTCCGAGTTCCTCGTTTCCGAGGAGAATCAGCCCCTTTGGCGCCCATTTCATTCCGGCAATGGCGGGAATGTTTTCTCCGGTTTCAAGCGCGATAATTTCATAACCGCGGGTCAGATGATCTTCGATACAGGCTTCCGGGCTTTCCCAACGTTTGTACGGAACCCAGGTCTCCGCGCCGCGAGCGGCGCTTTTCAAAGCGGTGTGATCGGGGTTCGGCGTATAACCGCTTAAATGTACCGCTTCAAGCCCGAAGCAATCCACCGAACGAAACACCGAACCGACGTTAAACGCACTTCTTAAATTATGAACAAGTACGGAATAGGAGAGGGGAGGGAGCAATGCGGTTTCGCGGTCGCCGGGTTCCTGCTGCAAATACACATCGCGCTCAAAACCGAGTCCTGCTTCGGTGCGCCACGTTTTGTAAAGATCAATCAGCTGCGCTTCGTTTTTTCCGAGCAGACGGCGTTCGGGCGGAAGGGAAAGCCAACCGGCGTATTGAGCGTATTCCGCTTTGGTTTTCGGCACATCGTTCCCGAGCCCGAGAATGATGACTCTCAAAAGCTCCGAGAATCGCTTCGCTTGAGCTTTCGGGTTCATTGCCGAAAATTTTTGCAGAGAATACATAGTTAGTGAATTAGTGAACGAGGCTGTTATCCGGAGCCTCGCACGTCACCGGCCCCCCGTTAATTTCGAGCGGAACCTCGCCTGTGTAAACGACACCTTGTTTCACCTTCAACTGAATCTTGTCAAAGTCTTTGATTTTCAGTTCCCGGGATTCTCCGGCGGGAATTCCCTTAAACAGTGCGCGGTCGCCGGCTTCGGCGTTTTCCGGCGGTGCGATGAGAACGGCTTTCCCGTCGTTTTCTCCGGCGAGAAGCATGCCGTGACTCATGACTCCGCGGAGAGCCGCCGCTTTGAGGTTTGCAAATAAAATCACCATTTTGTCTTGCAGTTCGCTTGCGGCGTAACTGTTTTTTAAGCCCGAACAGACGGTGCGTTTCCCGGCATCTCCCGCGTCGAGTTCCAAAACATAAAGACTCTGCGCATCCGGATGGTCTTTGACTCTCGTGATTTTTGCGGCGCGCAGTTCCAGCATTCCGGGAATGTCTTCGGCGGAAAGCGGTTTGTTCTGCGCCGGTTTCGGTTGTTTTTCCGCTTCCGTCTTTTCTTCTTCGATTCTCGGGAATAGCGGCGCGCCTTTTTGTAAGAGTTCACCGCCTTTCAGTTTGCCCCATTTCAAATCTTCAATTCCGTCAAAGGAAGTGCCGAGCATGGCAAGACCTTCGGCGGTTTTTTGCGGCATCACGGGCGTGAGGAAAGAAAGCGCGAGGCGAACGGCTTCGGCCGCTGTGTAAAGCGTTGCGGCGAGTTCGTCTTTTTTGCTTTCGTCTTTGGCGAGTTTCCAGGGGGCTTTTTGTTCCAAATAGCGGTTCACATGGCGCGCAAGCCCAATCACTTCTTCAATCACTTGAGAAAGTTTTACCTGCGGAATCCATTCCATCACACATTTTTGAACAATCATCGCCGCATTTCGGAGTTCCGTTTCCAAAGCGGAGAACGGAGTTTTCGGAGCCGGGAGTTTACCGTCAAAATTTACCGCGCTTAAATGCACCACGCGGTTCAGCACGTTACCGAGGTCGTTTGCGAGATCGCCGTTCACGCGGCGCACAAAAGCCTCATGACTGAAAACGCTGTCTTGCCCCACCACCATTTCCCTGGCAAGGAAATAACGGAAAACATCCACGCCGTATTTATCCATGTATTCCATGGGGCTAACACCGGTGCCGCCGGATTTGCTCATTTTGGAACCATCGCCCACAAGCCACCATCCGTGTGCGAGAATGTGTTCCGGAAGTTCGATACCGAGAGCCATCAGCATGGTGGGCCAGTAAACGCAGTGCGTGGTGAGAATATCTTTTCCGATCAGGTGATAAGTCGCAGGCCAAATCGGAGAACCGTCCGTATATTTTTTATCGGCAACGGCGCTCACATAATTGATAAGCGCATCGAACCAAACATAAGTCACATATTCGTTGTCGAACGGGAGCGTAATACCCCAGGAAAGGCGGGATTTCGGACGGCTGATACACAAATCATGCAGCGGTTGCTTTAAAAAACCGAGCACTTCGTTTTTGCGGAAATCGGGCACAATCCAATCCGGATTTTCCCGGATGTAATCAATAAGGCGTTCCTGATATTTTCCCATGCGGAAGAAATAATTTTTTTCTTTGAGCCATTCCACCGGGCGGCCGCTGATCGGATCTTTACCGTCCACAAGTTCGTCTTCGGTGAAAAAACGTTCTTCGCCCACGGAATACCAACCCTCGTATTCTTCAGGATAAATCTCGCCTTTATCCCAAAGTTCCTGCAGTTTTTCCATGACAAAACGAATGTGCGCCGGATCGGTGGTGCGAATAAACTGATTGTAGGAAATATTCATTTTCTCCCAAAGCGATTTGAAATGCTCGCTGTATTCATCCACATGAGTTTGAGGAGAAACGCCCCGTTTTTCGGCGGCGCGCTGAACTTTTTGCCCGTGTTCGTCGGTACCGGTCAGGAAATAAGTATCATACCCGATCATCTTGTGAAAACGTGTGAGAACATCGGCGAGAACCGTGGTATAGGAATGCCCGATGTGAGGCGTATCGTTCACATAATAAATCGGAGTGGTGACATAAAATTTTTGCATAGAAAACAAATATAGTAAAGCTGAGTTTCCCGGGCATGGAAAGCATAGGAATAGAGATAAGGGGGGAGAGTCCCCCTCGCTTCAACCCTGCCGGATCGCGCGTCCATTCTCGGCTCCGCCGGTCGCCGGAAACCGCGGCGGGTTTTTCGCTACCCCCATAGTTCGATCCGGCATGTAAGAGTTTTCAAATGAGCGAAGATACTTATTTGCGCATCCCCCCCTGTTTGAAAGGTCATGTAATGTTATCACGAGCCGCGTCTTTTTTTGTCATCGCGAACGCGGAACGCGTATGGAAAATGGACTGCCGCGCCTTCGGCTCGCAGTGACGGAAACCGGTTTTTCTATCCTAAAATCGGGTCGAAAATATTCGACCCCTGCCGCGGTTCTCAATGTTCCGCGACAAATTTTCAGGCCGGAAGCAGCTCCAATGTGTCGCGGAGCGTTGGAATCGCGCGGGAGTGGTATTTTACATTTTCAAGGCATTTGTATATGCGGTAAAAAACAACGTCAATACGCTTGCGTGCTGACAATGTTTTTGGAGGCATATACGAATGCCTTTTCT
>JAISUZ010000002.1 GCA_031271785.1 Fibrobacter sp.
ATGAAGAAAAAAGATGAGGCTCGTAAAGACATTACATGACCGTTCGAACTCAACGGATGCGGTCATAGGAATCATCACACACTTGGAAAAATTTGTACGCCCGCTTAAGACCCTATCCCCAGGTATCCATGTAAGAGAACAAATTTGTATGAGTCCTTTCCGATTTCCGCATGATTCTCACAAAAAGACAAGGCTTTTTCGGCAAACTTATGTTCATTTATGCTCATTATCGGTATTTAATTGAATTTTAATACCGTTTTTGTAATTGAATTCGATTTTTTTTACCTGAACGAGGTACGAATAAGTTAACGTTCTTTGTATGAGTTTTTTCCAATGAATCCTTGATTTTTTCACAACAAATCATCCATACGGAGGATAACAACATGACTCACAAGCGATATCTCACAGCATTTTATGCTTTGTTTTTTACGCTATTACTCTCTGCTTGCAGCGAAGAGATCGGCCCCAAAACCAATGGCATGGGTACGCTATCAAATACGGACACGGGCTGTTTAATCGAACCCGCAACCGATCCCACGCACACTTATGAAATTTACTGCGATGGTGTATTCTTCGGCTATTTGGATGACGATAATCAGGGAACACAAGGGGATAAAGGAGATAAAGGCGACAAAGGGGATAAGGGAGATCAGGGACCCCAAGGTGAAAAAGGAGATAAAGGAGATAAAGGAGATAAAGGGGACACCGGAACGCCGGGGACCCAGGGAGCAAAGGGTGAAGACGGAAAATCCTGCACCGTTACACCGGCTTCTTCGGAAACCATTGCCGCCTATCCGGATGCGGCTTATGAAATCACTTGCAGCAGTGAACTGGTAGCGATTGTTCAAAACGGAAAACAAGGCATTCAAGGGATTCAGGGAGTCCAGGGCCTTCCCGGAGCAAAAGGGGACAAAGGGGATACCGGAGCCCAAGGTGAACAGGGACTCCAAGGTGAAAAAGGAGATAAGGGGGATAAGGGCGACACAGGTACCTCAGGTGCAGACGGTTCCAGTTGCACCGTCGCGACCGCTTCGGCAGCCAGTAAATCGGAAAGCCCTCTCGCCGTTTGGGATATTATCTGTAACAATGTCATCATGGGTTACATTGAAAAAGGAGCCGATGGAGCGAAAGGCGATACCGGAGCCCAAGGGGAAAAAGGAGACAAGGGCGATAAGGGCGACACAGGTACCTCAGGTGCAGACGGCGCCAGCTGCAGTTTAGCTGCTGCTCCGGTAGATACCGTTCTCAAATATCCTCTCGCTGCTTATGTTATTACTTGCGGAGCAAATACCGGTATTATCTCCCACGGAGAGAACGGTAATGATTGTTCTATTGCGGATGTTCCGGATAGTGATCCGAATTACGGAATCTACCATTACATTGTGACCTGCGGTTCCACGGTTAAATACCTGAAAGACGGAGATAAAGGCGATACCGGAGCTCAAGGGGAAAAAGGGGACAAGGGAGACAAGGGCGATAAAGGAGATAAGGGGGATACCGGGGCAGACGGTGCAAGCTGTACGGCAATCCCCGCACCGGCCGCTATCACTGACCAAAATCCTCTCGCTGCTTATGTCGTTACTTGCGGAACCACTACCGAAATTCTCTACAACGGAGCCCAAGGTGATAAAGGGGACAAGGGAGACAAGGGCGATAAAGGAGATAAGGGCGACACAGGTACCTCAGGTGCAGACGGTGCAAGCTGTACGGTGATCCCCGCTCCGCCTGATACCACTGCCCTATATCCCGGAGCGGCTTATGTCATTACTTGCGGAACCACTACCGAAATTCTCTACAACGGAGCCCAAGGCGAAAAAGGGGATAAGGGTGATACGGGCGCTCAAGGGGAGACCGGTAAAGATGCCTGCACCATAACGGAAGACCCCGCTAATTCGGCGATGATTATATTGACTTGCACGGGAACAAACGACACGACTACGGTCCAATGGGCCAAAGCCTATTGCGGAGCTACCGCTTACGACCCGGACAAGCAGCAATGCCTCAACGGCGTGCTCGCCACCGATTTCTGCGGAACCACTCCTTATGAGCCGGATACGCTACAATGCATTAACGACACATTATACCGGTGGATAAACATTGAACCCCCTAACCAGGACAACAACTGGGTGGCCTATGCTTACAACGGCGCAATGATCAATGATCAAGCATCCGAAATGGTCATTCTTCCTATACCTGGACCTTTACCTTTGAATGCAGATTCGATTGACTTCAGTAATTTCACTGTTACCGATCCGCAAAGCGGTATAGGAGGCAGTGATTACGGCAGGCTGTATTTCCGGGCAATGAATCCGCCGAGAATCGAAGACTGCCGTGATTCCATCCATTTTGAATACATGAGTGCAGACCCGGTTCTTTTTACGGTGAAAATCGATACCTTCGGTCTCAATTCCCCCGGAACAGCATCATTCCCCGCTTCTCCGGATTGGACGGCAGTAAATATTAAGTTCAGCGACCTTCAAAATATTCCGGGGATTTTAGATAATGCGGCCGATATTATAGCCAACGGCGATTGGATGCAATGGAATATTAACTTGAATGACGATACCAACAACGCCGATGAAGTCTATAATGCCGGAGTGAGAAACGTCGGTTGTCTGATAAAAGTATCGCCTTAACCCTTTTCCACTTTTCCCAAGCGGTCTCCAGTGAGACCGCTTTTTTTATGAATAGATTTTATGCATCAATTAAGCTCGAAGCCGTATAACGTCTTCACGAGCCGCGATTCTTTTTGTCATCGCGAACGAGGAACGCGTGCGGCGATCAAAGATACTTTGTCATTCTCGGACTTGATCCGAGAATCCAGTGAAGAACAATACAGAATCCGGATGGCTGCGGGCTATGCCCTCGCCACGACAAGTTCATCGCCAATTTGTCCCGAATCCCTTATCCCTGTTTGCATTTTCCGAGGAACTTGAGTTACATTTTCACATGAGCGCGGTTCTCAATGCTTTTTTCAAAACCTTTAGGCTGGAAGCCGCTCCGGTTTTGGAAAAAGTGTTGGAATCGCGCGAAGACACGTGAGGCAGGCGGAGGGTGCGCGCTGGCGCGCAGTGCGCAGCACCGACCGGAGGGTAGCCCGGAGAACAGCCGACCCGGCGCTTTATAGCGGCGGATCCTGAACAAATTCAGCATGTTTCAGGATGACGAGGTAGAATTTTGTATGACGGTTTCAGGATCAGGGTGGCGGTAGTTGCGCCGGGGCACGCCCAACTCGGTTTTCTTATCTGTCATTTCCGGCGTTCGGCTTTTCAAAACTTACCCTTGACTAACTTTCATGACTTTACTATAATTAGCCCCGTCTAACTTTTTGAGTTTTTGCATGAAGGAAATCAAACTCAGCCAGAGTCTCGAAGATTATTTGGAAGCGATTCATTCGCTGGTTTTGGCAAACGGCAAAGCCCGTGTTAAAGATATTTCCCAAATACTTTCCGTGAAAATGCCGTCGGTGGCAAAAGCGGTGCTTGAACTGAAGCGGCTCGGGTGCGTGAAGCAAGAGCCCTACGGGAGCATTGAACTTACCAAGCGCGGGAAAGAATACGCGGAGCGCGTGCTCAACCGGCATACTTTACTCAAATCGTTTTTAACACATCTCGGCGTTGCGGAAACCACCGCCGATGAAGACGCTTGCCGCATGGAGCATATTCTTTCGGCAGAAACACTTTCCCGAATCGAACGTTTTATGAATCCTGCCGAAATAAAAAGAAAAGGAACACGCTGATGTCATGGTCTTCGGAAGTTTGTTTTTCCGATTTAAAGCCCGGAGATTCCGCCGAGATTCTCGGTTATCACGAAGGGAATCACAAGTATCAGGCTAAGCTTCTCGCCATGGGGCTTGTGCGCGGCGTGACAATCAAGGTGCTTCAAGCAGCACCCCTCGGCGACCCCGTTAAAATTCAGGTGCTTTCGTACCGGCTTTCTCTGCGCAAAAAAGAAGCGAATATTCTTAAAATCAGAAGAGCAGAATCCGCATGATACAGAAACCTTTTACGATCGCCATTGCCGGAAACCCGAACAGCGGCAAGACCGCTTTCTTTAACGCGCTGACCGGTTCCAAACAAGAGGTTGGGAACTGGCCCGGCGTGACGGTGGAAAAAAAAGAAGGCGTTCTTCTTTCGGACGGCGAAGAAATCCGGATTGTCGATCTTCCGGGGACTTACGCGCTTTTTGCAAGCAGCGAAGATGAACGCGCCGCTCTCGATTACCTCCTTACCCGGGAAGCGGATTTAATCGTAAATATTCTGGATGCCACAAACCTTGAGCGCAATTTGTTTTTTACTACGCAGCTGATGGAATTGAATATCCCGATGGTGCTTGCGGTGAATATGATGGATATCGCCGAACTCCGCGGTATCCGCGTGGATATCCCTAAACTTTCGGAGACGCTCGGCATTCCCGCCGCCGGGCTTTCCGCAATCTCCAAGAAAAGCTGTGAAACTTTTGTCCGGTTTCTGAAAAATTTTATCGATAAAAAAAATCCGGCGCCAAAGCCGCTCCCTCATTCCGAAAAAATCGAGAAAGTCATTCGGGAACTTGAACCTGTTCTCCACCCGGTCGCCGAAGAAATTCACGCCACCGACCGCTGGACGGCTATTCAGTTTCTGGAAAATCACGCTTACATTTTAAGCAAGACAAGCCGCCGGGAACTTTCCGTCACGCCCGAGGATATTAACCGCGAACTCGGCGAAGAATCGGAATTTATGGTGGCGGATTCCCGTTACCAAGCCATCCGCAAACTCAAGAAATTCTTCACGCAGGATTCCGAAAGAGAACATTTCTCGGATAAAGCGGATAAGATTCTCTTGAACCGGTTTCTCGGAATTCCGATTTTCCTCGCGCTCATGTATCTCGTTTTCTGGATCGCCGTTACCGTCGGAAGCGCCTTTATCGATTTCTTTGATATTCTTTTCGGCGCGGTTTTTGTGGACGGCTTCACGCACATTCTGGAGAGTATCGGCGCGCCGGCGTTTTTGATTGCACTCCTTGCCGACGGTATGGGTACGGGTATTCAAACCGTCGCCACTTTTGTTCCCGTGATTTTCTTTATGTTCTTAAGCCTTTCCATTCTTGAAGATTCCGGTTATATGGCGCGCGCTGCGTTTATCGCCGACCGTTTTATGCGGCTCCTCGGGCTCCCGGGAAAAGCGTTTGTGCCGATGCTTGTGGGGTTCGGTTGCAGCGTACCGGCGCTTATGGGAACGCGCGTGCTTGAAAACAAAAGAGACCGGTTCCTCACGATTTTTCTAATTCCGTTTATGTCTTGCGGCGCGCGGCTTCCGGTATTTGCGCTTTTCGGCGCCGCGTTCTTCGGAAAAAATGCGGGAAACATGGTTTTTGCAATTTACCTGATCGGCATTTTAATCGCTTTGATTTACGGACTGATTTTACGGAAAACGCTGTTCCGCGGACACGAATCTTCGTTTGTCATGGAACTCCCGCCCTATCACCTGCCGCGCTTCGGAAAACTCCTGAAACATGTTTGGCAGCGCCTCCGTGAATTTATCTTCAGAGCCGGAAAAATTGTGCTGATTATGGTCACGGTTCTCGGCTTCTTCAGCTCCATCGGCACCGACGGCAGTTTCGGCAACGCCGACTCCGAAAAATCGGTACTCTCCGCCACCGGAAAAGCCATCACCCCGGTATTTGAACCCCTCGGCGTCGAAAAAGAAAACTGGCCGGCTTCCGTCGCGCTTTTCACCGGGCTTTTCGCTAAAGAAGCAATTGTCGGCACCCTCACTTCCCTCTACGAAATCGGCACGGAAAATCCGGAAGAAAAACCGTTCAGCCTTGCGGACTCTTTTAAAGAAGCCGTCGTCTCGGTGCCTCAAAACCTTTCCGCGATTTTTGCAGGGCTCAACCCGGCGGACACGAAAGGCGCGCTCGAAGAAGTAGAAATCGAAGAAAACGGCGGCCTGTTTACCGTTATGCAATCCAAATTCACGTTAGGGAAAATACAAGTCTTTGCTTATCTCCTGTTTATTCTTTTGTATGTCCCCTGCCTCGCCACCCTCGGTACCGCCTTTCGCGAACTCGGCAAATTCTACGGAACCCTCATGACCGTATTCCAAACGCTTCTCGGCTGGAGTGTCGCCGTACTCGTATTCCAAATCGCCGCCGGGCATCAAACCCTGTGGATCGGCATTGCCGCCTTGATCCTCGCGGCGATCGTGGGTTTGCTGTTCATGACCGGAAGAAAAAAGAAAACCTAAAATATCTTTAATGTTTGGGCGTGCCCCCGGCGCATTCGTACATCGCCTGCATGAAAACCGCGCCGGAACACGCTCAATCTACCAATCCGCACATCACCCTGAAATTAAAAATTTCCCTAAGGTTCCGAATCCGAAAGAAAGCAATGTAATTACGAGGCAAACCACAAACATTTCCAAAAAACGCCGTTTGAACGGCTGATTTTTAGCGACCGCCAAGTAATAATTAAATACGGTTATAATCGCGACGACAATCAAAAGCATAATGCCGAGCGCGGTCAGCGAGGATTCTCTCGGAACCAACATATACGGCAACACGAGAAGCGCGACCACAATCAAATACATAACGCCCGTGTAAAGCGCGCACGCTCGGGAATCTTTATTGCCGTCGGCTCTCGCGGAAAGATAAGCGGAAGACGCCATGGAAAAAGCCGCCGCGAGCCCGGCGATCAATCCGGAAAGCGCCACGAGCCAAGCGTCGCGAAGCGCAAACGTGAAGCCCACAAGCGTTCCCGTAAGTTCCACAAGCGCGTCATTTAACCCAAGCACCATGGAGCCGACATAGCGCAGCCGTTTTTCATCCAGCGCTCCGATTAACATCAGTTCATGCGATTCTTCATCGAGCCTCACCGTTACCGCTTCCGGGATTTCCGACTCGAGCGAGAGATAACGGACAATCGCATGATGCTCTCCGCGCTCCAAATAACGCGTGATAAAAGTAAAACCCAAAATGCGGGAAAGGAAAACCATTAAATGAACTTTCCACATCCGCCCTTTCAGTACAATGCCGGTATATTTGCTCCAAATAAAGGCGTGCTCCAATTCATCTTCGGCGATCTTTTCCATCAGATCCCGATTCGTGCCGTCTAACCGCCGGGCAACCCGGCGGTAAATTTCATAACTGTCCATTTCATCTTGCTGCATTTTCAGCAACCGGCGCGCTGTTTTCGGAGAAATATTTTTTGCCATGAACTGTTCCTAAACCGAAGTGATTGCTCTAATAATAAGAAAATCCGTTAAGTATTCACACGGCAATGCGATAAAAATTTATTTCGGACTTTATTTTTGATTTTTCTTTCACTATCGATTGAAAGTTCATTTTAAACCCAGGAGATTGTTATGTTGTTTCACACCATTGCACACAAAATTCTTTCGGAGGAGGCTTCGGAATTATCTTTATTCACCGTCCGCAGTTACGGCAGAGGCATTGATAAAGTCTCTCGATTTAAGCCCGGGCTCCTCTGTTCCGAAATCAACTACGATTTTATTATCGCTTATAAAAACGCCATGACGGCGAGGGGTAATAAAGACGCGACGATTGCCAAAGCACTTTCCGTTCTTAAAATCTTCGTGAATAAAATCAAAATCCGCGGGCATATTTCCCATAATCCTTTTGAAAATGTGCGCATTAAACAAGTGCAGCCGCGAAGAACATTTTTGGGACTTTCGGAACTCAAACGCTTTTACAAAAACTTTATGGAACGCGGGATTCAATTGAAAAGCGGAGAGCGCGAAAGCATCCGTGCTTTCTTATTTTCCTGTTTCACCGGACTTCGTTACGGCGACTTAAAAAGCCTCACTCATCAGGAAATTCAAGACGGAAAAATCCGCAAAGAAATGCAAAAAACAGGCGACCGCGTTTATATTCCGCTTTCACCGCAGGCGCAAACGCTTATTCCTCCGCCGAAAAATTCACTTGTCTTTAAAATGAGCGACAACTCGCACTTCAATAAATACCTTCGCAGCGGCGCGCCGAAACTCGGCATCAAAAAATATCTACACTGCCACATGGCGCGCCACACGTTCGCTACCGCTTGCATTACCCTCAATATTCCGCTGACCGTCACGAGCAAACTGCTCGGGCACCGCACTCTCGGCACCACGCTCATTTATGCGAAATACATCGACCGCGTACTGGATCAGGAAATGAAAAAATTCAAAAAGTGGTAACGGCAATAACTCGGCGATGATCCTCGCGGGGAATTTCAAAATATTGAGAAGGGGGAATATCCCCCTCGCTTCAAACCCGCTGATCGCGCGCCCAAGTACTTCACTCTACGATCCGGCTCCCGCTTGTCGCCGGGGCGCCCGGCGGTTTTTGCGCTACCCCCTCAAGGCATGATCTTCGGGTATGGAAAACGGGGACATGGGATAAGGTAGCGGCGCAGACTTGGAACGTCTGTCCCATATCCCTAATCCCGTACCCCACGAAGAACATACCGGAATAACCGACTCTTCCGGCTTCTTTTTGTCTTCGCGAACACGGGACGCGTGTGGCGATCCGGGGAGGAACAATACAGAGTCCGGATGGCCGCGGGCAATGCTCTCGCCATGACAAATCCGTCATGAAAAACGTTCCAAATCTCTATTTGCGTGATTGCAATTTCCGAGGAACTTGAGTTACATTTTCACATGAGCGCGGTTCTCAATGCTTTTTTCAAAACCTTTAGGCTGGAAGCCGCTCCGGTTTGGAAAAAAGTGTTGGAATCGCGCGAAGACACGTGAGGCAGGCGGAGGGTGCGCGCGACGCGCGCAGTGCGCAGCACCGACCGGAGGGTAGCCCGGAGACACGCCGACCCGGCGACTGATTACCTGGTCATAAATTACCGAGATGCATATATGAGAAACCGTAATTCATATGTCGCCGGGGCACGCCCAAAATACCAGAAAACCCGCTTTCGCGGGCTTGTGAAATCATTTTTTCGGCGCACTTACTTTGCCGCGGCCGTAGAATCCGTTGCCGCCGCAGCGGGCTGAATCGTTTCGGTTTCCTGATTCAAAATGGCTTCGAGCA
>JAISUZ010000006.1 GCA_031271785.1 Fibrobacter sp.
GCTGTGTTGCTCGTTCCGGCAGCTTTTGTCCAAGTGTAACCGGTAATTTTCGCGCCTGTGGAAGCGGCAGTCATGGTGTAAGTAATGGTTTCACCGAGAGCAACATCTACTTGAAGCGAGTTTGCCGTACAAGAACCCGTAATCGGAGCTCCGTTTACTTGAAGCGGAGAACAAGTGATCACGTTATCGTAATTATAGGTGAGGGTCGCTGTTTTGGAACCGGATGTGCCGTAAGTGACTTTCGGGCTGAAAGCGGTAGTGGCGCCGCCGGTGACGGTTGCCGGATTACCATCGGGGAAACTCCAGTCAAAATGGGTAGTAAGCGCAGCGCCTCCGAGCCCTTCGACTTTCCAGGTGGCTTCTCCGCCTTTACTGATGGTTAACGGCGTTGGAGCACAAGTCACTCCTCCGGTTTGAGTGGAAGACGAAGATCCCGGCTGCGTAGTTCCGGAGGAGGAAGACACCGGCGTGACCGCAGAAGAAGAATTCGGCTGCGTGGTTCCGGAGGAGGAAGACACCGGCGTGGCTGCAGAACTTGAAGATTCAAGCGGCGGAATGGTTGAAGAAGAAGAAGGTTCTACCGCACTGGACGGATTCATCAATTCGTCATCACATTCCGGGTCCAGCAAGCAAGCTTCTATAATCTGATCTCTCTTTGATTGATCGCTATACTCTTCTTGTTTTTCTAAAAATTCGGCTGTATCATCGGATGTTGTGGGGACAATATCACCCGAACCGCACGCCACAAAAAGGAGTACCGAAATTCCAAAGCCGAAAATGCCTGTGAGTAACTTTTTATTCATTTGAAAATACCTCTTACTTCACCCCCAAATCTATATAATTTTATTTTCAAGCGTTAGCGGTTTAGTGCTTTTTAGTGGCGAAAATCATCTGTTTTTGCCGTTTAGTCTTCAACCGGGTGAATTTCCGTCGAAATTTTGCGCTGTCCGGTGATAAATTGCTTTACAAACGGATTAGTGGTGTTTTTGATTTCCTCTACCGTACCAACTTCGATAATGCGCCCTTTATAGAGCATGGCGATTCTGTCGGCCACTTTGAAGGCGCTGACCATATCGTGAGTCACTACTACAGAAGTGACGCCTAGTTTTTCCTGCATATCGATAATCAGGTCGTTGATCACATCGCTTGTGATGGGGTCAAGCCCGGTGGTGGGTTCATCGTACAGGAGAATCTCAGGGGAAAGGGCGATGGCGCGGGCGAGAGCTACGCGTTTTCGCATACCGCCGGAAAGTTCCGAGGGCATTTTTGTGCGAAATTCCGGGATTAAATTGATGAGTTTGAGTTTTTCGGTGACAACGGCTTGCACTTCTTTTTCCGAAAGTTCCGGGTGGTGTTCGCGCAAGGCAAAGGCGATATTTTCACCGGTATCCATGGAATCGAAAAGGGCTCCCATTTGAAAAAGCATTCCCATTTTTTTACGGATAGTGCGCGTATCGAAGAATTTGGGAGTACTGATGGTGGTGCCGTCCACCGTTACCGTGCCGCCGTCGGGCTGGAGTAACCCGATCATGTGCTTGAGAATCACCGATTTTCCGCCGCCGGATTGCCCGATGATCACCATGGTTTCGCCGCGGCGAATGTCGAGATTGATATCGAGAAGTACGTTTTGCTTGCCGAAACTTTTTTTAAGTCCTCGGAGTTCGATCATAATGTCGTTAGGGTCAATTTTTACATTCGGCATAAAAACTCCTACTGGAAAAGCAGTGCGGCAAGAAAGAAATCGGCAATAAGAATCATCACGGAACTCGAAACCACCACGTTCATTGTGGCAAGCCCCACGCCTTTCGCCCCGGCGCCGGCATTCAAACCGTGGTAATACCCGAGCACAAAAATAATCACTCCGAAAACAAACGCTTTGATAATGCCCGCAAACAAATCCATGAAATTAAACAAATACTGCATTCCCGTGTAATAGGTGTAAGTCGTGATATCCAGCGCGAGTACGCAAACAATCCAGCCGCCGATCAGAGCGAGACAGTTGGAAATAACGGTGAGGGAGGGAACCATCACAATAAAAGCAAGGAATCGCGGGAGAGCGAGATAGCGGAACGGATCCAGCCCGAGAACGGTGTAAGCGTCCAGTTCCTCTTTTTCACGCATGGAACCGATTTCGGCGGCAAGGGCGCTGCCTACGCGCCCGGCAAGCACAAGTGCGGTTAAAATAGGTCCGAGCTCAATAAGAATCATTTTGCACGCCGCCGTTCCGACAAATTTATCTGCAACGAGATCGCGGAACTGAAATTCCGCTTGCACGGTGGCGACCATACCCGTAAAAATGGAGGTGACAAATAAAAGCGGAACGGAAGTGACTCCGACCGAAATCATTTGCTTGATGGTTAAATCAAAATTCTTGAATGTGTAGGGGAGCGTGCGCAGGGTATAAATAAGAATCATTATGACTTCGCCGATGCCCGCGATTCCTTCTACCGCTTTTTTCCCTGCAAAATAAACCGGACGGAGAAGAAACGCCATCAGGGAGCTCCGAAGTCGTCGAAATATTCATAGCCGGAACCCGGATCGTCCGGAATATAATCTTTGAAACGGGTATATTGCCCTTCAAAGGTCAGTTTAATATCGGCGGTAGAGCCGTTACGGTGTTTTGCTACATAAAGTATGGCTTCGTTTTTTTGTTCGCGCTGTTCATCGGTGGAGTTTCCGCGATTACTCGGACGGTCGATAAACCAAACCATATCTGCGTCCTGTTCGATAGAGCCCGATTCGCGAAGATCGCTGAGCTGCGGGCGCTCGCGCCCTTTTTCTTCCACGCGGCGGTTGAGCTGCGCGAGCGTGATCACCGGAATTTTGAGTTCTTTCGCAAGAATTTTAAGCCCGCGGGAAATAGCTCCGATTTGCACGGCGCGGTTTTCTTCTTTCCCGACTTTCATGAGCTGCAAATAGTCGATAATGATTAAATCCAACCCTTCTTTTTTTTGCAGGCTCCGCGTTTTGGACATGAGTTCCACGAGACCGAGGTCGGCGTTATCATCAATAAAGAACGTGGCGCTTTTGATCGGCATCACGGCGGCTTGCAATTTGGGAAAATCCGCGCCTGAAATTTTTCCGCTGCGGAGGTTCGAGAGCGGAACGCTCGCTTGGGCGCAGAGCACACGCTGAATCAATTGTTCGGCGCCCATTTCCAAACTGAAAAACACGACTTTCTTACCGTATTTAATGGCGGCGTTCGCGGCGATGGAAAGGGCGAATGCTGTTTTTCCCATGCCCGGGCGGGCGGCGAGCACAATTAAATCGGAAGGCTGGAGTCCGTTGGTGAGTTCATCGAGGTCTTTGAATCCTGTGGGGCAACCGTTAATGCCGTCTTTGCGTTGTTCAAGCGCGAGGAGAACGGCAGATACCACGCTTTCGGCGGTGCGGAGCGAGTCTTTGACTTGGCTGTCGGCGAGGGCAAAGATTTTTTCCTGTGCTTTTCCGATGACTTCGTCGGGGGCCGCGGAAGGGTCTTGCGCTCCCCGGATCATAAAATTGGCTTCGTGGATAATTTGCCGCAGTAAGGATTTGCTTCGGATGAGTTCGGCATGGTAAGCGGCGTTTGCCGCAGAAGCGACCGATTCGATTAAGCGGAAAAGAAAATCGCGACCGCCGACCAAAGCCAGTTTGCCCGATTTTTCAAGTACGTCGGAAAGTGAAATCAAGTCGATAAGTTTGGATTCCCGGTAGAGTTCGAGAAGTGCCGCCCAAATTACCTGATGGCGTTCCTGATAAAAATCCGAAGGAACTAAAAGGGAGGCGAGATCCACCATTCTTTCCGGAGCTTGAAGCACTCCGCCCAAAAAGTAGGCTTCGGCTTCGGTTGCCTGAGGCGCGGCGCGGCCGGAATATTGATATTCTTCGGAAACTTCGGACATAATTACTTTGGTATATATAAAAAAAGAAAGGCCTGAAATTTAAGACAGGGCCGGAAAAAATCCGCTCCGCGGCAAATGCTCTTTCCAGGTGATTTTTTTGAGTTTTGTGTTTTGGAGCATTTCGTAAGGGTCGATCAGCGAGACCGACGGCGTGCCTTCAAAATCAAACGCAGTTCCGCCGACCGTTTCGAAAAGTTCGGCGTTTTTGGTAATTAAACGGAATAACGATTCTCCCCAAAATATGATTTTTTGAGGTTGGATCCATTCGGTTTCTCTTACGAGCATTTTTCGGAGTTCAAGGGCGACGAGCGGCGTTATTTTTTTGGCAGCCATTTTTTTGTGAAAAAAGGTGACGTAACTTTGTTTGGCATCGAGCCCGAGCCCGGCAAACATTTTCACGAGCATTTCACCGGCAGCGGAAGCCCAAAAAGAATCGGCGGTAAGGTTTTCCCGCGGAGATTCGAAGACAAACATCAGCTCCGGTTTTTGCACGCCGAAACCCCAAATAATTTCTTCGCTTTTGGCATAAAGCGCATTTTTGCGAACCATCTCTTTCAGTTCGTTTTCGCTTGCGATTTTTTCGAGCGGCGCGGATTCCGGAACGGAGGCTTGGAGCGCTTCCCACTTGGGTTTTGCAACAGAGGCGGTTTGAATGGAAGAAACGAGCTTATGCGGCGGAACGGCGCGCGGTTCAATGGATGGCGGCGGTGTGGGCCGCTGTGACGGTGAAACTTTTTTGGGTACGGATTTGGGTATTTCCAATGTAAAAGGTTCGTCGAAGAAGATGAGTTCTTCTCCGAGTTCCGCTTGCGCCTCAAGGTAAGCGCGCAAATCAGGCATTTTTTACCCCGAGTTTCCGATTTACAAACGAGAGGATTTCTGCGGCAAGTTCCGATTTTTTTCCGAGGTGCAGCGGCGGTGCGTTTTCGCCGGCGGCAAGGAGCGCGAACGAAACGGAGTCTTTTCCGAAGCCGCCGGAGCTTTCAACCGGCGTATTGAGAACGATCAAATCCGCGCCGCTCTTTTTGAGTTTTTCGAGCGCATGTTTTTCCGGAGCTTCGGTTTCGAGAGCAAACCCGATAATGACTTGCCCTGCTTTTTTATTCGCGGCTGTGTCCCGGAAAATATGCGGGTTTGCTTCAAGTTCGAGAGTGAGTGCGCCGCGGCTGTCTTTGATTTTTTCGTTGGCCGCGGTTTTCGGGCGGTAATCGGCAACGGCAGCGCAGTGAATGACCGCATCGCTTTCGGGGAATCGCGCGAGCACTTCGGTGTGCATTTCCCGAGCGCTCCGGGTGAAAACCGAAGTGATCCCGGAGGGTATCTCCGCTTCCATCGGGCCATGAACGAGAGTGACGAGATAACCCGCGTCCCGGAAGGCGCGCGCAAGGGCGGCCGCCGTTTTTCCGCTGGAACGGTTTGAAATATAACGTACCGGATCAATGGGTTCTTCGGTGCGCCCGCCGGTAATCAGAACACGTTTTCCGTTTGATGTTACGGTTTGAGATTCTTCGGCGGCGAGAAGTGTTTGCACGATTTCTTCGGGTTCCGGGAATCTTCCGACTCCGGATTCTCCGCAGGCGAGTTTTCCGGAAGCGGCTTCCACAAAACGGACTCCCGGGAAAGAACGCAGGCGTTCCATGTTCTCCTGCACCGCCGGCGAAAGATACATGGCCGTATTCATTGCCGGTACAATCCACTTTTCTCCGAGGGAGGTCATAAAGCAAAGTGAAACAGGGTCATCGGCGATGCCGCAGGCCATTTTTCCGAGGGTGTTTGCGGTACAGGGTGCGACGATAAAAAGATCCGCCCAGCGCGGGAAATCGATGTGACTGAACGGACGCGCTTCCGGAACGCCGTCTTGGAGGTAAACCGGGCATCCGGAAAGGGAAGCGAACGTGAGGGAACCCACGAACTTTGTCGCTGCAGGAGTCATGGCCACACGGACTTCCGCTCCTTGACGCTGCAGCAAACGAAGAAGCTCTACGCTTTTGTAAGCGGCGATTCCGCCGGTGACTCCCAAAAGAATTTTTTTTCCGGATAAATGCATCTTACCCCTTTAGAACGCTTTATAAATTTCGAAAATAGCAAATATTTGCCCGATGACCGCGGGGAAAGCGGGCAGTAAAAAACAAAGAAATATGCGGGTCATCCGGTTTTTCCACCAGCGGGAAGGTTTCCAGATATCTTCGGAGACATTTTCCATTTCTTCTACCCGCGGCGGGCGGAAATAAGCCTGCGTGAACGCGGTGAAAAAACCGACGCCGATGAGAGGCGTGAGCGCGGAAAACGGGGCGGTGAGAAAAGCGACAAGAATGGTGAGCGGATGACCGCCGGCAAGTAGGGTACCGAAAGCAGCTCCGCCTCCGGTAAGGAGCGCCCACTGGAGAGTGAGTTCTCCCACTTTGGCCATTCCGGAGTGAAACCCAATGGCGACAATGGAAGCGATAATGGCAAGCGGAATTGACCAGCCGATGATTTTAAAAACAGGGGAACCTTTTTCAATACGGCAAAGTTCTTCTTCGTTCGGGAGCTTTTGATTTTCCGAAAGAATCTTGACGATTCCCTGAACGTGTCCGGCCCCTACGACGGCGACAATTTTTTTGCCATCCGCTCTCATGATTCTGCCGGCGAGAAATTCATCGCGTTCGTTAATTAACACTTGTTTGACTTCCGGAAATGTTTTTCCGAATTCCTCCATCATGACGCTCAAAGTATCCTGTTCTTTAATTTTGGCGAGTTCCTCTTCGGAAATTTCTGTTTTGTCGAAGATACTTCCGAAAAGTGCGCCGAGGAGCGAAAGTTTCCGGTACCAGGGAGTGCAAGACCAAGTGCGGCGCAGCGTCACTTTAATATCGCGGTCGGCGAGAACCAATGGAATATGGTTTTTCTGCGCTAAGGTAACCGCTTCCGCCAGTTCCGCTCCGGGGCGCACGCCGGTTTGTTCTCCCATGCGTTTTTGATAAGAACCGAGAACGAGATTGGCGACCAGCGTCCCCAGTTGCTTTTGCCGGATAACGGTTTTCAGATCCATTGTTTTCCAACGGTCGGGTTCCGAAAGAGATTTTAAACGCCCTTCGTCAAGTTCCACGCAAATGGTGTCCGGATGTTCCTTTTCGATGGTTTCACGCACCAAATCTTTGGATTCCTGAGAGATATGCGCCGTACCGATGAGAATAATTTCACGGTGATCTTCTGTTTGTATTTTAAAAATATCGGAATGAGGTTCAAAATTTTCACTATCCATGCCCCAATGATAGAAAATGGCTCTTTAAACACGCCGGATTTTCAAAAAATTTGGTGAGGATTCCTAAAAAAATGATGTTTTTTTTATTATCATTTGGATTTAGGAATCACCAGCCTTTGCGGAGGTTTTTTAATGAAACGATTTTTCGCTTTATCTTTGTTTTTACTCTTGTGTATCGGTTGCGCCGGTACTTCGAAGGATCCCGAACAAATTAACGAAGCTCTCGTCGGTTTTACGGTGAATGTTCAGGCTTCCCGTTGGGAAGAAGCGCTTCAGTTTGTAACGCCGGGCGAAGCCAAGGACATCAGTACTCCCGACCGCCAGTTCAAGCCGGAATATCAAGCGGCGGCGCACCGTCTCCCGCTTACCGCGCTTAAAAGAATGGAGTGGACGGTGGACGGTAAAGGCCGTTTGGTAGGGATTAAAGAAGTCATGGACGAATCGAACCGCCGTTACCTTGTTTCGGAAGAACAGAAACTGGTGGGCAGCGATTTGGAAGCCAAACGCGAGGAACGTATCCGTAGGCGCCTTGAAGAAGGGCAGCGCCTTAAAAACGAAACTCCCCAGCAGGAACAGGAAGTGCAAGTGATGAGCAATAAGCTCACCGAAGAAGAAAAACGGAAATACGGCAGTACCGGCGAACTTCGCGCTCCGGATTCGACTTTCGATGAGCCGGCAGAAGACGACCTTCCTCTCGCAGAAGAGGAGGCCACAGCCGATTCTTCCGTTGAAGAATAAGTCTTAAAATGCCTTTTTTCAAAAGATCGGTTCCGGGTTTTCCGGAACTTTTTTTATCTTTGGTGCCCAGTGAATCAAAGTTCAAAGAAAATGATCATCGCGATTGACGGTCCGAGCGGCACCGGAAAAAGTACGACTGCCAGACTCCTTGCACGGGATTTAGGTTTTGTTTATTTAGATACGGGAGCAATGTACCGCGCCATTACGTTTGCCGCGCTCGCCGCGAAAATTCCTCCGTCCGATACCGCCGGTCTTTTGAAACTTCTCGAAACGACTTCCGTTGATTTTGATTCCGATAATAAAATTCTCATTAACGGCGTTTCGAGAGAACAGGAAATTCGCGGGGCCGAAGTCTCGGCGAACACAAGTCTTTACAGCGCTGTTCCGGAAGTGCGGAAAGTGTTAACCAACCTTCAGCGTGAAATTGCAAAAACGCACAGCGCGGTATTGGACGGCCGCGACATCGGTACGGTCGTTTTTCCGAACGCCGATTTTAAGTTTTTTCTGGTTACGGATATTAAGGTGCGCGCCGCGCGCCGCTTTGAAGAACTCAAAGAAAAAGGAATTCCGATGACCCTCGAAGAAGTCGAAAAAAATCTTCTCGAAAGAGACGCCCTCGATTCTTCCCGCAAAGAAGCGCCGCTTCGGAAGGCCGAAGATGCGATCGAAATTGATACGACACAACTCTCAATAACTCAACAGGTGCAAAAGATTCGGGACTATGTAGGTGTCGTGGCATAACCCGGATTTTTACATCACAACCTAAGAAACAATATGTCAAACAAATTACTTTTCGGAACCGATTCGGATTTAAACGAAATCCTCGAAGCGCAGAACGCCCTCAATTCCTTGACGGCGCAGAAAGAAGCCGAAGTTTATGCCGGTATGGATTGCCTCGAAGAAGGCAAAGTCGTGATCGGAAAAATCAGCCAAATTAACGAACAGGAAGTTCTCGTCGATGTGAACTTCAAGTCCGAAGGCGTGATTCCCCGCAGTGAGTTTAAAGATGGTGAAATTCCTTCCGTCGGCTCCGAAATTGAAGTTTTCATTGAAAAACTCGAAAACGACGACGGCCGTCTCGTTCTCTCCAAACAAAAAGCCGACTTTGTCCGCGTTTGGGAACGTATTCACGAAGCCTTTGAAAATAATGAAGTTGTTCGCGGTACTCTCACGAAGCGCATTAAGGGCGGCGTAGTGGTCGATCTCTTTGGTATCGACGCGTTCCTCCCGGGTTCTCAAATCGATCTCCGTCAGATTCCGGATATCAATGCTTTGATCGGTCAGGACTATGACCTCAAGGTGATCAAGGTAAACAAGGCGCGCCGCAATATTGTGGTTTCCCGCCGTGTTGTCCTCGAAGAAGAACGCAACCGCCAGCGCGGCGACGTTCTCGAAACCCTCGAAAAGAATCAGGTTCGCAAGGGTATCGTCAAGAACATCACCGATTTCGGCGCGTTCATCGATCTCGGCGGCGTGGACGGACTTCTCCACATCACCGATATGTCTTACAAACGTATCAATCATCCTTCCGAAATGGTTTCTCTCGGTCAGGAAATCGAAGTTATTGTACTTGATTTCAACGACAAGAAAGAACGTATTTCTCTCGGCATGAAGCAACTCAAACCGCACCCGTGGAAAGATGTTGCCGAACGTTATCCGGAAGGCAAAATCGTGAAAGGCAAAGTGGTTTCCATTACCGATTACGGTGCTTTCATCGAACTCGACAGCGGCGTAGAAGGCTTGATCCACGTTTCCGAAATGTCCTGGACTCAGCATGTGAAACATCCTTCCAAGATTCTTACCGTAGGTCAGGAAGTGGAAGCGATTGTTCTCAAAGTCGAAGAAGATGCGGAACGCATTTCTCTCGGTCTGAAACAACTCGAAACCGATCCGTGGGAATCGATTGAAACCGAACTTCCGCCGGGCGCACGCGTGGTGGGTGAAATCCGCAATCTCGCTTCTTTCGGCGCGTTCGTCGAAATCAAGGAAGGCGTGGACGGTTTGATTCACGTTTCCGATATGAGCTGGACAAAGAAAATCACGCACCCGAGCGAACTCGTGAAGAAAGGCGACCGCGTGGAATGTGTGGTGCTCGCCGTTGACCGCGACAAACGCCGTATTTCTCTTTCCATGAAACATCTTACCGAAGACCCGTGGGATACCGTGGACAGTGTTTATCCGGTAGGTACGGAAGTGAAAGGCACGATCGTTCGTATGCTTGACCGCGGTGTAGTGGTTGAACTTGCCGACGGTATCGAAGGTTTTGTTCCGGTTTCCAAACTCACCGCCGAATACATTAAGATTCCTGCCGACGCATTCAAAGTCGGTGACGAACTTCCGGCGATCGTGACCGAAATCGATCAGAACAACCGCAAGCTCTATCTCTCGGTAGTGGATTACTTCAAATCGAGAGAATCTGCCGAACTTCAATCCTGGATGGACGCTCACAAGCCGACGGAAACAACGCTTGCCGATGCGGCTGCCGCGACTCCCAAGAAGAAATCTTCTAAGAAGAAAGCAGCGGAAGAAACAGCTTCCGAAGAATAATTCCTGATTTTTAGGAATGCAAATCGCCCGGCAATGCCGGGCGATTTTTATATGCTTTGCCGTTTTACGGCAACAAACTTTCTACCACGCGATCCATAAAGACAAACCCTTCTCCCGTGAGGCGGAACGTTTCGGCATTGCGTTCTGCGTAACCGCAGCGTACCCATTTTTTAATCACGGAACCGGGGATCACTATGCCCATTTTTTCCAAATCGTTCAGATTCAAGCCGTTGCTTTGGCGAAGGGAAAGCCAAATGAACTCAATGATTTTTTCCTTTGCGCCGAGAACATCTTTTTCCGTTCCGGATTCCGGGTAGCCGGCTTCTATCCAGCGCCGCCAGGCGGCATAATTCCTAGGATTCGCGCGGCGTGTATGACCGTCGTAACTGTGTGCGCTCGGACCGAGCCCGAGGTAAACCCCGCCCTTCCAATAATTGATGTTGTGGATACTTTCTTCACCGGGTTTTGCGAAGTTTGAAACCTCGTAGCGAAGGAACCCGGCGCGTTCAAAAACGGCGGAACCCTTCAGATACATTTCCGCATAATGCTCATCGGAAAACGAAAGTTTTCCCTGCTGTAAGCGGGTGTTCATGCGCGAGTGTTCCGGGATGTTTAACCCGTAAAAACTCACATGCCCGATTCCCGATCCGGCGAGTGTCTCCGCATCTTTCAGAAACATTTCGATGGTTTGTTCCGGGAGTGAAAACATCAGATCGGCATTCACGCGGATTCCTTTTTCTTTTTGGTAATGCAGCAATAAACGGAGCGTATCCAAACCTGTTTTTGCCGAATGTTTCCGCCCGATAGTGTGCAGTAAATCATCATTTAAGGTTTGTAACCCGAGACTCACCCGGGAAAGCCCGAATGCGCCGGCGGAAAGCAGTTTTTGTTCGTCACCGCTTTCCGGATTCATTTCCATGGTAAATTCCTGCAGATTCCGAAACGAAAGCCCCAAATTTCTAAGGCCTCTCAAAAGCTTTTCGAGAAGGGCAGGGGATAGAACGGAAGGGGTTCCGCCGCCGAGATAAAGTGTTTGGAAAGATTCGAAAACGGCCGTATTTTTCTGCCGGTAGTGTTTCGCTTCCTGTAAAAGTAATTCCACAAATTCCTCGTGCAAAGACGGCAGGGAGGGCATTACCGCAAAATCGCAGTAATCGCAAACCTTTTCGCAAAACGGAACGTGGACATATAAACCCGGAGTATTCATTGGAAATCCATAGCGGAATATTTTAAAAATCAGGGAAAAAATACTTTTTTATCTTGACAAAACGGGGCATTCATTCTAACTTTGCCTTACCTCAAGCGGGAATAGCTCAGCTGGTAGAGCATAACCTTGCCAAGGTTAGGGTCGAGGGTTCGAATCTCTTTTCCCGCTCTGAAACAAACAAAAAAGCTCCATAAAAATGGGGCTTTTTTGTTGGATACAATGGGGATTTTCAAACAATAACATTCAGTCGATATCAAAATCTTCCGAATGAAAATGGCTGTAAAATCTTCCCGTTTTGGCGGTAAATTTTAAAAGGATAAAATCACCGCCGTCCATGCCACCCTGATAATACATGGAAAACTCATCTTTCCAAAGAGTTTCTTTTGTGTCTTTATCGTCGATAACTTCCATGGTTCCTTTAAGCATGACGCCGCGAAAAAAACGTTTATCGCAAAAATAAATACAAGCTTTGGGATTATTCCGATATTGCTTTACCCGCATGGAAGGACTGTTGGTATGCCAATAGAATGTTTTGATTCCTTCCCGTTTCACGGGCGGGAGCATCGCTTTAGTATTGGGATAACCGTTTTCATCGACGGAACTGATAAAACTGACGCTTTGTTTGTCAATTAAATTTCCAATGGTTTCCGCCGGATTTTTCACATGTTTAAGGCGCTAATTTAGTTGTAACAACCGGATATTTTGAATATGATATTCACCGGCCGATTTTCCCAAATTAAATTCAAGCCGCGCAAACGGATTATCTTCCGTTCCGGTGTATTGAATGGTATGTTCGTTTGCTGTCGGGGAAATGGAAATATATTGGTCAAGACCGAGAGAACGGTAAGGCGGGTGGTAAGTGCCCACGCGTACGGTGATCATTCCGGAAATATCCGTTTTAATGGTAAACGTTAATTTGTATTCCTTGTTTTTCAACACAGGAATATTTTCGTGGATCAACTGAAGGCTGTGCGCTTCCGTTCCGGGGTTTTTCACTTGAATCCGGAGAATATTTTCACCGTTTGAATTACGAACAAACGAAGTATCGGCGGAGCCGTTAAATTGTTGAATCCAAAGCCATCTCTTGCCGTTTTTCTCAAAATCTCCGTTAGTGACCCAATTAAACTGAAGTTTGCTGAATTGAGCGAGTGCTTCGGGTACATAGTTTCCTTCGGGCATTGCCGGATGGAAGCTATCCCAACTGAGGCAGGAGAATTGATTCAGGAAGCGTTCGTTGAGCGCGTTCCAAAGGGCGATGTTGTGGCTTTCATCCAAAATGACCGCGCCGTTTTCTAAAATCGCTTGATCCCAATCAAAGCCTTTAATCCACTCGCTTACATAGAAACGAATCGGCAACGTCCATTGCTTGTCTGCGGTTTTTTCAATTTGGCGGAAATGGTAACGTAACTGGAAAGAATCGAGAACGGCGAGAGAGAATTCAAAAGGAACTACCGAACCGTTATGGAGCAACGTTCCTTTAATGCGGTCTTTTTTTCGAGCGTTTAATTTAAGTCCGATTTCCTTGAGGATTCCTTCGCTTGCCGTGAGGCTGTCGAGTACTCCGGCGTTTAAATTTTTTCCGCTGAAATCAAGCGCGATGGCGGTATCTCCCGTGGCGGCGGTCGGCCAAATCGGCAAGCCGTCTGTCGGGTTCCATTCCAAGAATACATAGTAGCTGGAATAAGTTCTCACTTCCGAGAGCGAGAATGGAAATTTGTTCAGTTCAAGAATGTTTTCGGAAGAACGTGCGAGGACGGAGTAATCTTTTTCTCCGTAATCCAAAGTAAATGTGGTTGTGAGTGCTACTTCCGGGTTGCCGACTTCAATTCCGGCTGTAGGTCTGCTATCGCAAGCAGATAGCAATCCGACCAGTAAAAACCAGAACACCACCAATAAATGCATCAAATTCCTTTAGTCAGGGGGAACAGCTGGAGGTTCACTTGAACCACTTCTTCAGCTTCTCCTGATTCTACAGAAAAATCTAGCAATTCTTTGCGCATCAGTTGTAAGTGTTTTTTAAGTGCGGGGAAATCTTTCCGACGAATACCAAAAGTAAGCGACGAAATGTCTCTCTCTGCCGCAGGAATATTTGAAAGAGCTTGTTCTGCTTGACTGATCATTTCTTCGTGATAGTTTTTTACAAGGAGCGATTTCACTTCATCGTCAGTAGTGAGATGAGTGTCTTGTCTGCGGAAACCGTTTGCGGTTTTGACCAAGAGCCCCAGTTCGGAAAGTAATTTGAACGATTCCGTCACTTGCGCCGGAGTCACTTTTTTCATTAAACGTTTTGAAACCCATTCGGGCGCGGTTTTGAAATCTTTTAAGGCGACCATTTCCAAAATAACCGTATGAAACCACTCTTTGAAGATGCGGAATTGAGTGTCTTCGAGTTTACGGAGTTTGGAGCGCGGGCTTGCTTTGATTAACTGGGCATAAAAAAGCTGTTTTTCTTTTTCGCTTGTGGCTTGATTGAAGAAAACGAGACTTTCAAAGTAAGTAGCGCGTTGAGGATCCAAACCGAGTCCGGTGATCAGTTTGATTACGGTGTTTTTGGTGATGTTTCGTTTGCCGTCAATTACAAGTTTCAAATGCGCATGGCTCGAAAGCCCCGCTTTTTCGGCAAAAAAACGTAAACTAAAGGCGGCGGAAGAACGTTTCTTAAAATCATAATAATCACGAAGATACACGCGGTAGTTCGTATATTGGAGAACATCAGGTTCTTTCGGTTTCTTTTCGGTTTCTTTTTCCACCATTTTAATATAGTCCCGCGAACGTTCTATTTAAGTTAAAATTTTATTCAAATCGTTTCTTTTTGTAAACAAAATCCAGGGCCAAAAGAGCGAGAGAATAGTGGTCTTGAAAACGGCCGTTTCGTCTTTCAAAATCGCGTTTTAGACCTTCACGGATGAATCCGAGGTGTTCGGCGAGGGCGAGGCTCGCTTTGTTTTCACAAGCGATACTTAACTCTAACCTGTTGATTTTTAAGGAGTTAAACAAAAAATCACACAGCAAAAAAAGAGCTTCGGCGGCAAAACCCTGTTTTATGTAAGGTTCTCCCATCCAGTAGCCGAGAGAACCCGAAAGATGTTCCGGAGAGAACCACTGCAAACAAACGGTTCCGAGGAGCGTATCGCTTTCTTTGCGGTAAATGCCCCAAAGAGCGCCGTTATCCATTTCCCGCTGAAAAAGGTAAGGTTCAATGTAATGCGCCGCCTCGGCGGCGGAATTCATGTTTTCCGGCCAGGGTAGCCATTCTTTTAAAAAATCGCGCGAGGTTTGTACGAGCGAAAACAATGCGAGAGAATCTTCTTCCGTTAACAGTTTGAGGTAAACGCGCTCGCCGCCGCCGAGAGTTTCCGGGATTTCAGATAAATTCATTGTAAGGTTCCTCTAAAACAGGGGCTCAAGACAAGGGAATGGGGAACGGAGGATTTTTACGCGATGTGCTATTGCAGATTTAAAAAGAAAACCCCGCACTCGGGCGGGGTTCAATGCGGATGAGAGGACTTGAACCTCCATGTTCTTGCGAACACTAGAACCTGAATCTAGCGTGTCTACCAGTTCCACCACATCCGCAGGAGGTCTAAATTTTGAAAAATATGTGTTATTTGTCAAGGGTTTTAGGCTCACGCAGTTCATTTCGGAACCAATAACAATAGCGGAAGAAAGATCGGTATTTCGAAATGCAGAATAAAGCGATAAAGAAAAGAGTGAGCGAGGCCGCCGAAAACCAAAAAACGGTGCGGAGATGAAAATCCGAAAACTCGCTTTTCTCAATATTTCCCTCCGGAGAGGCGATGGAAGTTACAATCCAAGTGTCTTCTGCAATGCGGTTCGCGTGAATTTCGAGAGGAAGCATTTCAAGTTTGGCTTCTCCCCAGGTGTGAAACCATTGCAATAAACGTTCGTTTTGTTCTTTTGAAAAGTAGATGACAAATTGAGCGAATTTATCATCGTTAATATGAATCGTTAATTTATCAAGAACCGGAACACCCGAACCCGACCAAAGCGGCGATTCCCGGATCATGGACGGTTTCCCGAAAAAAATCTGTTCTTTTCCGAAAAAACCGGCGGCAAGCGGCTTGACGGCAAGAGCGATGAAGAAAGATAACATCAGCAGAAGAAAAATAAAGTTAAGACAGTTAAATCGGGTGAAGCAGCGATAAAAAAGGTTCATGCTTTATCCGGGGACTGGCGGGAATAGAAAGCAAAAAAGACGGTTGCCAAAAGAAGGAAAATGGATAAGATGTAAAATACAAGTTGAATTTTGAATTTAAAGGAGAGTTCTTCCAGTTGGCGCAATTTGAAATATTGCAATAAAGTGTCGCAAATCAGGAGCGTCTCGTCGTTATCAATTTTTATCCAAAGAGTCGCTGTTTCCGCATTCATAAAATAAATGTGTTTGAGTTCTTCCGCAAGTTCCGGATTCAAACCCGAAAAATCCCGCAGAGGAACCGTTTCGCCGAGGCGCATTTTTTCAAGATCGTTCCACAAGTCCCGGTTCACCCCCGGGGTCTTTCCATTGATTTTTTGATAAAAGTTGTTTAATTCCGAAATCCAGCGGCGGCGCAGGTTCAGATAACGTTTCACATCCGAAACGTTGGTGAGGACTTTCTTTTCAAAAAGAATAAAAAGTGAAATCGGCGGCATCCAATCGCCTTGGCTTGCCAATTGCTCGGCTGAGGAGGAGAGCGAAACCGCCATTTCACGGAGTACCATGGTCTGTGAAATAATAGAAGCGGAATCTTGACTTCCGTTTTCCCTCTGGCGCGCCATGGAATGCCGGAGCCGCATTTCCTGATATTTATAATCGGAGAGCGTATCGGCATAACCCGAATAAACGAGGATTTGTTGATTTTGAGAGTAGTAAAAAAGCCCGGTCAGGAAAAGTGTCACGAGCAGCACAGCCAAAACCCAGGGAGTTTGAATGCGGCGCTGAAATATGGGCCGGATCTTGTTTCGGTTTTCTTTTTTTATCAGTGAATTCATATTTTTCCAAAAGTTACCTTTTCTATTATTATTTGTATGAATCCCGTTCTTTTTTTTTCACTGTTTTTTGGCATTTTTTTTCTTGGGGCGGGGTGTACAGAAAAAGCGGTTGAAAAAGTTACGGCGCGCCATGCGGGCGGAGAAAAGCGCACTTCCGTTTGGGTTTACCCCGACGGAACCATTAAAAAAGTAAACGACTGGTATTTAAACGGGGTAAAAGAAACCGAAATTACTTACAAAAACGGCGTACCTCACGGAAATTATACCCGCTGGAGCGTGCGCGGTTCGGTAGCGAATACCGGGAAGTTCCGTAACGGAAAAAGAGAGGGCCGGTGGGTCAGTTGGTTTGATAACAAAAAGAAAGAGAGTTTCGGAAAGTATCGTCAGGGTGAAAAGCACGGGGTGTGGAAAGGGCGCTATTATTTCGGCGAACCTGCTTTTGAGGAATTTTATGACCGGGGTAAACCGGCCGGTGTTTGGAAGTATTGGAATAAAAACGGGATTCTTGTGCGGGAAACCTCTTGTTTTGAAACGAACGAAAAAGGTTTTACGATTCGTTTTTCTCAAAGCGGAAAAAAAGAATATGAAGAAGAATGCCGGTTCGGGAAAACGCACGGGTTTAGAAAAACTTATTATCCGGGCGGGGCGCTCCTCGCGGAGGCGCATTTTAAAGACGGGATTCTCCATGGAAAAAGCGCGGATTATCTTGCGACCGGACAATTGATTCGTGAAACTTTTTGGAATACCGGCGTTCGGGACAGCCTCTGGAAATGGTTCGGCTTTTCCGGTAAGGAAATTCAAAACAGTTTATTTCACACCGGAACGGGTACGGCTTACGGTTTTGCCGTCACTTCCGAAAATTTTACGCTCACCGCCGAATCTTCTTTTGTCGAAAATAAATTAAGCGGCGTTCTGCGCTCTTACCCGCTTCGCAGCCGCTTGAATCAGGAAGAAATTTGGGAGAACGGCGTTTTGAAAGAATCCAAAAGTTATTTCCGCGACAGTTTGGGCGAAAGTTCAACACTCGCGGGTCTCGGGTTTTGGAAAAACGGAAAACAAGAAGGCGCTTGGACGCATTGGTATTCAAACGGTGTGCTGAAAGACAGCTTGAATTACCGCGAAGGCGAACCGCACGGCGGACAATTTTATTACGACAGCACGGGAAAACTGATACTGCATAAAGAACAGGCGGGAAAAACCGGAGCGACGGTCGTTCATTTGCCGAAGAATTTCTAAAATTACCGTCATGATTAACGAAGCTATTTCCTCCGTCCAAAAAGAATTCGAAGCCGAACTCCCTTCCGTTGACTTGAACAGCCTTGAAGCGGTGAACGCACTCCGGGTAAAGTATCTCGGAAAAAAGGGTTCCGTCACGGAACTTCTCAAGCAAATGGGAAAATTGCCGGCGGAAGAACGCCCCGCTTACGGCAAAGATGTAAACGAACTCAAAGAATTTGTTTCCGCTCAAATTGAAAACGCTCTCGCCGCCGCGTCGGAACACGCTCTTGAAGCCAAACTCGCGGCGGGCTTTGTGGATATTTCTCTTCCCGGAGACGGGATTCCCGCGGGGAGCACGCACCCGCTTTATGATGTGCGGGAGGAAATCATTGACTTTTTTGCACATATGGGATTTGCGGTGGATCTCGGGAGAGATATTGAAACCGATTGGTATAATTTCGAAGCGCTCAACACACCGCCCGATCACCCGAGCCGCGATATGCAGGACACTTTTTATCTTGCCGATAAAGTCATGCTCCGTACGCACACTTCCGGTACGCAAATTCATTACATGGAAACTCACAAACCGCCGTTTCGCATGATTGCGCCGGGACATGTTTTCCGTGTGGACAGCGATGCCACGCACGCGCCCATGTTCCAGCAGTGCGAAGGGCTCGTGGTTGATGAAAACATTTCCTTTTCCCAGCTGAAAGGAATTCTTCAGCTCTTTATGAACCAGCTTTTCGGCGAAGGTGTGAAAACGCGTTTCCGTCCGAGCTTCTTTCCGTTCACGGAACCGTCTGCGGAAATGGATGTGAGCTGCGTGTTCTGCGGAGGAACGGGTTGCCGCCGCTGCAAAGGCACCGGCTGGATGGAACTCGGCGGCTGCGGTTCGGTGGACCCGAACGTATTTAAAAACTGCGGCATTGACCCCGAAAAATACACCGGATTCGCTTTCGGGTTCGGGCTTGACCGTATTGCGATGCTTCGCCACGCGATTCCCGAAATCGGACTTTTAACAAGCAACGACCAACGGTTCCTGAACCAGTTTTAACGGATGACGGATTTTCGAACGAGCGCGTTACAAAGGCTTTCGATTCTTATCGGAGAAGAAGCGCTCGCGCGGCTTGAAAAAACGCATGTTGCTGTTTTCGGCGTGGGCGGAGTCGGGAGTCCGTGTGCGGAAGCTCTCGTGCGTTCCGGCGTGGGGCGCATTACTTTGGTGGACGCGGACCGGGTGGCGGTTTCCAATATCAACCGGCAGCTCCCGGCGTTTCCGGAAACGATCGGGCATTCCAAAGTGGAAGTGCTCGCAGAACGGCTCCGGAAAATTTTTCCGGATATAAATGTGAATTTGTATGAAACATTATATTCCGCGGAAAACCGGAATTTATTCGATTGGGGATCTTACGATTTTGTGATTGATGCGATAGATACGGTAACACACAAAGTCGATTTGCTTTCTTACGCTTACGGACAGGGCTGTACTGTTTTTTCAAGCCTCGGCGCGGCAGGAAAACTGGACCCGACGCGGGTGCGCTACGCCGGTATTTGGCAAACCAAAGGATGTCCTCTCGGAAAACTCGTGCGGCAAAAACTCCGAGAACAAGGTTTTAAAGGCGATTTTCAAGCGGTTTACAGCGAGGAAACCGTTCGGGATGGTTACGCCGTTCCGGAAAAAACAGCTTTGAAATCGCTCTCCCTCGGGAGCACAATGCCTGTCACCGCCGCGTTCGGAATGACTCTCGCCTCGCTTGTGATCCGGAAAGCGGCAGGGGAGTGAGCTCCGAATTCGGCCGAAGTTTCAATAGAAAATGAAATAGCCGGTGATCTCTCTCTTATTTGGAGATGAGTTTCAATTCTCATGTTCGGTTTTCGAATTCTGCAAAGTATTTAAGAGGGGGATAGTTCCCCTCGCTTCAACCTCGCTTGATCGCGCGTCCTTATTCGGCTTCTTTCAGTCGCCGGGACGCGCGGCGAGTTTTCCCGCATCAGTTTAGTTCGCAATGTCATGTAAGACTTTCTAAGTCTGCGGGTATACTTATTCAGCTCCCCCTTTGTTCGCTCGGTCATGTAATGTCATCATCATGAGCCACATCTCTTTTTGTCATCGCGAACGCGGGACGCGTGCGTGCTGACAATGTTACAAATGCCTTTTCTTCGCGTGAGGCAGGCGGAGGGTGCGCGCTTTGCGCGCAGTGCCGGATATCTCTCAGGTTCCTCAAGAGTGAAATGCAGGGATAAGGGACACGGGATGTGGGATAAGAAGACTCCATCATGTCCCGTATCCCTTTTCCCGAAAGTTCCGTACCCGAAGAACCGAAATATCCGGCACCGACCGGAGGGTAGCCCGGAGATACGCCGACCCGGCGCAAATATCAATTACAAATTACGTCATTCGTAATTGACTTTCATGCAGGCGGAACATAACGCGCCGGGGCACGCCCGGTCGGAAGACTTTTTTTTAATTCAGATTTTCCAAATTACCGAGACTTGATTGGGGAGAGCTACAATTGAGACGCGGGAGTTTTGATTTAAGAAGTGGCGCGCTACGGTTTTTCCTACGGCGTAGCCGAACAGTGCGCCGGCGAACCCGTCGGAAAGCCAATGGATGGTGGTGGAGACGCCGAGTCCGATATAGGCGGCGTAGGTGTATAAACCGGCGGCGAGTAATATATTATCCGGGTAAAATTCGGTTAAAACGGCGGCCATTGCCCAGGCGGCGGAGGTATGTCCGCTCGGCCAGCCGTCAAAAGGGACTCTCCGCAAAAAGCCGAATTGAAAGTCGTCGCTGAAATCTTCGTGAGCTTCCCGGCGGTCGCTTCCGAAGAGATGCGGTTCTTGCCGGCTGGTGAATGCTTTGATGCCTGTGGTGAGTGCGGTGGTTAAAATGGAGGCTTGCGCGACCGCTATTCCCGCGAGCTGCAGCTTGGAGTTTTCATTAAAGCGTCCGATGCTGTATAAACTCACGGGTACAAGGATCGGGAACAGGCCGCCCGCCGTGACGGCAGGTGTTCCGGCGTCTCTCACCGGTTTGTGCCGGTAGGCAAATTCTCTCCATTCCCAATCCAAACCGGTTTCCACCATCGCGTAGGTACCGGCAGACATGACGGCCAGCTGAATTCCGTAGTTGAAGATCAGGGATTTTCCGGAATTGATTAAGATACCGTCGAAAATTCGGGTGAGCGGTACCGGTTGGCAGATTTCGGACTCGTTCGCTTCTTCGGCAAAAGAAACGGCGAAAACAAGCATAAGAACAAGAAAAATTCGCTGCATCAGGAAATAATACACTATTTTAAGCGATTGTGATACCCGGTAAGTTCAAACAATACCGCTTCCGGATAAACCGGATTTTATATTTCATTAGGTGTCATAATAAGTTATATTATTCCAAATAATTACCTAAGGAGACTTTATGAATTTTTTGAATAAGTTTTTAACCGTGTCGCTTTTGGGATGTTCGGTTGTTTTTGCACAGGAAACTCCGGCTCCCGCGCCTGTTCCTGTCGCTGATACCGCAGCGGTTGTTCCTGCCCCCGAACCGGCGGAACCTGTTGTGGCCCCGGTTTCTGCGGAAGCGACGCCTGTGGTGATTGATTCGAATGTGGCTCCGGTTCAAGAACAGGCGGCAGAACCTGAACCGGCTCCGCAGTTCCTTACGATGAGTGATTTTAAGCAGGAACAGCCGGCTAAGCAAGATACGGTTGCAAAGGCGCCGGTTGTTTGCCCCGTATGTCCGGCTTACAAGGAACCGGAAAGTCTTCTCCGTTTTCAATTCGGTGTTCATCTCCGTCTCGGGCAAATTAGCTATGATGATGACGATTATGAATTTTCCGGCTTGAATTGGGCGGCCGGTCTCGCTTTTGCGCTTCCTTTGAATGATCGCTTTGTGTTTTTAAAATTGGAGCCTGTGTTCTCTTCCCGTACTCTCACAGATGTGGTTGACGGTTATTCGAATACCACCAAATTTTTCATTAATGAATATAACTTAGAGCTTCCGCTTTTGGTTACATTCCGTATTCCTCGCACGTTCCTGCAATTCTTTGCCGGTCCGCAAATTACGTTGAATCTTAAAGAAACCATTAAGGTGACCCAGGAAGGAAAAACTCTTTTAAAAATTGAGGATGGTGATACGAGCCGCGAACCGCTGGAATGGGGGCTCGTTTTGGGCGCCGGATTTGTGATCGGAAAACATATGGATTTGGATCTTCGTGCGAATATCGGTATCTCCGATGTTTATAACGATCTCTGGATTAGCAGCGGATCTTATTCTTCGGATAACTGGGATTTCCTCGCTGTCGGTTTCTACATGGGAATGTCGTTCTACCTGTAAGAAATTCGGTTTTTACAACCTTAAAGCCCGCCTTCGGCGGGCTTTTTCTGTGTTAAGGGATAAATAGATTATTCGGAAACCGGAGTTTTCAATTCCCTGTACGCTATTTCCCTGATTTTTATGACCGAAGAACTCAAACGCGTGAGGGATGGTGACCCGAAGGGCGGAGATCCGTTTAAGACAGAAGTTATTTCAATGAGTTCATTAACTTAAAAAAGTATTCCGGTTCTTTGGTTTGGTAGAGTTTGTACCAGGCGTTTAAGGTTTCGATTTTCATAATGTCCAGTTTTTTTATCACTTCGAATGTGAATTCCAGCGGAGCGAATCCGGTGGCGGTTATTAAATTTCCATCAACGATAACGGGTTTATTTTCATATAAAGATTCTCCCTTATAATTTTTACAAATCATTTTTAAAAAATCTTTGTCGTTGCTCGTGTGTCTTTTGTTGTCCAGAAATCCGGAATCCGCTAAAGCAAAAGTGGCTCCGCAAATGGCGGCTACGATAACGTTTTTATTTTCGTTGATTCGATTCAGTATTTTTTGATGATTTCCGTTTTGCCAGGTGTTGGCGCCTGGCAATAGGATTAAATCGCCGTCTTTTAAGTTCATGTCATCAACTTGAATATCCGGAGTGATTTCAATGCCGCCCATTGTTTTTATCGGGGTTAAATCATGCCCGACTTTTATGATTGCCGGCTTTTCGATATTCTTTTTTAAATATCTGCCGCTGTTGATTTCAGGTGTTAAGAAGGCTATTTCCCAATCCGCAAGGGTATCCGGTACATACAAGAATATATTCATAAATGATTTTTTCCTTCTTGAGGGTTTTGTCTATGTTCCTGTTTTCAACGTAATCGTTTGATGATCGTTGTTTTAAATGATAGATTTTTAATATCGTATTTTTTTATTAAAAAGTTTTTTTCATCAAGATATTCTTCAATGAATGGTAAATCGGGAGCATAACAAAAGCAGCCTCCGGTTTTTAATGAGTTCAAAATGTCCATATATTTTTTTGCGTACTCAATAAAACTCCCGTCTTCGCGTAAATGATGATGAATGAAATGATTGGAAAACCCCAGGTTACTTGTGATCGCACCCCATTTTTCAACGCCGCAATCAAAGTTTAGCCAGTCTGCTTTTTGAAGATAAGGTAACTCATTTGAAAATCGATCTATTCCGTAAGCTTCAAAACCCTGTGACCGCAAGTGTTTTACCAAATGGGCTTCTTTTCCGCATCCGATATCCAGAATCGGTTCCATTAAATGAATTTGATCCAAATGAAGAATTTCTTTTTGCAATTCCGCGCTGTATTCGGAACAAGCGACCGGTTCAAGTGTTGTTCCTTTTCGGCGATACATTTTTTGCGAAAAAGGATTGGTTGCGTTAAGCCATGTTTTCAAATTTGAAAAGTGAGTTTGGGAAAGATCATTGATAGAAACTTCTCCCTTGATAATTTCTTCATATAAGTTTTTATAGATACTTTTTAAGTGAAGTTTGTCTTCTTTTTGAAATGAAAAGTATTGATTGATGCGGCAAAATTCCTGTAAAACCTGTTCGGCGCTATAGTCAATCAATACGTTTAAATGATCCGGTTTTATATCCTTGAGATTTAGAATCGCTTCAAGGGTTGATTTTGAAAATCGCATGATTTTAGAAAAATCTTCATGAAAGAGATTTTTACTTTTATTCGATTCAATTTGTGAATCAATCGTTTCTTTAAGCTTATTCATGGTATTATTTTTCTCTTTGATTTTTTATTCTTTTAAAATTTTTATACTGTTTACGGTATTCTTTTGTCTGTAATTAATAATGTAGAAGCCTTTTTGCAAATGGCTTATGTTTATTTACTGTAAAAATCAAAAAGATCGAAGTGAATGAAATCCTTTTTTTCATAAAACTACTCCTTATGTATTTGATGCTTTTTGAGGTTCCGGATATTTTGTATTTCCAACCACTTCGGTTAAATTTATTTTATCCCAATTAAAATCAGATACATTTTGAACTTTTCTTCCAAGGTAGCTGCTGTGGCAATATAATCCCTTGATTGGTTTGTTTTTTAGGTATTCATCTGCCAGTGATGAAAATCGGCCAACCATCGGGTTTGACATTCCGGCATCAATGCATTCAAAACCTAAAGCCGGAGAAAATAATACTTTCAGCGCCATATCGCTATATTGAAAAAAGTGCCAAGGTCTTTCATGTGATGAAAATGAAAAATGAGTCTCTACATAGAGCATGCCTCCAACTTTTAACATTTTTGCAATTTCCTCTGCAACAAGCCACGGCATGGCAAAATGTTCGAATACGGCAGACGAATAGATAACATCGAACTTTTCATTTTCAGGAAAATAAGTTGATAATTTATGTGCATCTCCCACTACATCAACATTATTACCCGGGTAAATATCAAATCCAACATATTCGGCTTTGGAAAAATAAGGCTTAAAATGATCTCCCGTTACCAATCGGCTCCCTATTTCCAATACTCTCATCCCTTTTTTATTTCCAAACTCAGCAACATAAGGCATCCATTTTTTATGATGTCCTATCTTTGCTATAGGGACATCTTCTGCTAAATAGTATTTATCAAATCCGGATTCCAGTGTCGTCGCCATTTTGTAAAGAATCCGGTACAATTTTTTAGAGATTCTCATCACTTGTTATAACTCCTTAACATACGCAGGGATTTGCATATATAATTTGAATTTAAATATATATCATTTTTCTTAATCATTTTAATAGTTTCAGAAACCGGTGGATTGGAGGATTGACTGCATGGAGTTTTGATAATTTAATGAAACGATTATTTGCTGCTTTCAGCGATTTTTATTTTGTTTTTACGATTTTATCAAACCGGTTATCCATAGAGGAACTGATATCCGTGGTAACAAATTTTCCGTTATGGAACAAACTGAATATAGTTCCTTTATCCGAGAAAGCACAGCAAATATGTTTTTTGTCGATATTTTCTTTTGTCAAGGCGATAAATTTTGCTTCCATAACGGTTCCTTTTCGGCTCTTGATATTGAACTACTTTTGTATCCAGGAAATAACATATTCTACGCTGTCATTTGCCGGATGGTTTTGCATTTTTTCAAATTGACCTTCGATACCAAGTTCCTTACAGGTTAATTCAAAGTGGCAGAGAGCAATGCCGATGTCTATGGAGTCGAATTTCAGGAAAGGCTTTTTATAAAAATGAAGTGTTTTATCTTCAATCACGGCGCGCCATTCCTGTTTATTGTTTGCCGAGGGCGCTAAACGAACCATTTTCAGCGGTGTTAAAAAGATACCCGCTTGGGTTTCCGAAAGCGGATGATCGAAATCTTTGTCAAAGAATAATTCTTCGAAAGGTTTTCGTGAAATGTGTTTTCGATCGGTATTTAATATTTTCTCAAGCCATCTTTTTTTATCGCTCGGGTAACCTACCGGTGAGACGATTTTTAATATTTCGTCGGCATTCGGTTTAATTTGTTTTTTGAAGTCGTTACGGCTAAAAGAGCCGCCCAGCCAACAGGTTCCTAATCCCAAATTCGTACAAAATAAAATAACCTGTTCAAACATATAGGCCGCCGCCGTTGCTGCAAAATCGTCTTCTTCATAAATCAGCGCCAAATATGCGGAGGCGCCTTTGATAAATCCGTAAGTGCCTGGTTTTATAGGTTTTTCACCGGTATTTACACCGACCCATTCGATTCTTGCCTTTTTACCGAAAGGTACTTGCAGTTGATTGATGTATTGCTTGATTTGAGCGGTATGCTCCTGGCGTAACGGCTCTCCGGTGTAAGTGCGAACCGAGTGCCGCTTTTGAATCGTTTCGATAATGTTCATATGGTTTGAGTTGGTTGTTCTAATTTTCTTCAAAATCTTTTATGAAAATAGCAATTTGTCCGGGGTGACGAGAGAGTGTGTAACCTGAATTTCGATTTATGCATCCCTACGGATTGTGATTGCATGTAATGTCTTCACGAGTCAGATAATGGCGTGGTGATCCGGTGAGGTACAATACAGGATCGCGCTACGCTTGTCCGCGATGACATTTCTATTCCCTA
>JAISUZ010000068.1 GCA_031271785.1 Fibrobacter sp.
TGAAATTTAGGGAATTGGGACAAAGTTGCGATGCACACTTAAAAAGTCTTACATGCAAACACGATCAATATTGATGCATAAATAGAAATGTGATTCCGGATTTCGATTCACAATTGAAATATGACAATAGCGACGGCAGGGGTCGAATATTTTCGACCCGTTTGGAACGTTTTTCATGCCGGATTTGTCATGGCGAGGCGAGGGCCGAGCCTATGGTCATCCAAACACGGATTGTTCTCCCCGGATCATCTCGCCGCTATGCGGCATTACATACAAATGTGATCTGTATAAATAGATGGCTCCGTCTTCTTGCACACTCTCTCGTCACTCTGCTCCCGATGCGAAAATTCAAAAATCCGGTGACCGGAATCATGTGTTTTTGTCATCTATCCGTTTCTCCTATTTTTTCGAACCTCTTAATTTATATTTAATAAATCCTTTTTAAAGGCAATCTTTTTCACTTAAAAGGACTCTGCAATGAATTCTTTCTCCCCAAAAATGACAATCCTGTTAAGTGCGGCGACACTTGCCTTTTTCCTTTCCGCCTGCGGCGGCGATAGCGGAACCGGCGGAAATAATGAAATTGAACTCTCCAGCAGCTCTGTTGCGGAATCAAAAAATCCGCTGAGCAGTTCCTCTTTGAATGCGGTCTCTTCAAGTAGTGTAAAGCAGGAAAGTTCGAGTTCCGCCGGCGCGTCTTCCAGTTCTTCCGAGATTCAAAATAACAGTTCTTCTTCAAGTCTTTGCGCCGACATATATTCTTTTCTCCCTGTTACGAGTTTTTGCGATGCCCGTGACGGCAGATATTATCAAACGGCAACAATCGGCGCTCAAGTCTGGATGGCGGAAAACTTGAATTATGTTACCGAAAGCGGCTCCTGGTGTTATGATAACAGTGAATCCAATTGCGCTCAATACGGCAGGCTTTACGATTGGGATACCGCTATGGAAGTTTGCCCGGAAGGCTGGCATTTGCCGAATAATGATGAATGGGTTACATTGGTGAATTTTACCGGTGGGGATGTGGGGACTGCGTTAAAATCGGCAACCGGTTGGAATGGCACCGATAATTACGGCTTCAATGCCTTACCGGGCGGCAAACGCAACTACTATGATGGTAGTTTTTACGATTTCGGTAACTACGGTAATTGGTGGACGGCTACGGACGATAGCGACTTCGCGAGCTATCAGAGCATGAATACCGTTTCTGCGTCTGTGAATGGCGGCATCGTCCTCAAGAGTTACGGATTCTCCGTTCGGTGTGTTCAGGATATGTTGCCCCCGATATACCTCTAAACCGAATTTTGCCGGATATTCCGCTTTATGATTGGGTTTAGGTACAGAGAAAACCGGGTTGAAATCCGGTGACCGGAATCATGTGTTTCAATCTTTTTCACTTAAAAAGACTCTGCAATGAATTCTTTCTCCCCAAAAATGACAATCCTGTTAAGTGCGGTGACACTTGCCTTTTTCCTTTCCGCCTGCGGCGGCGACAGCGGAATCGGCGGAAATATAGCAGCAGTCGCGGTGTGGGCGAGAGCTATTACAATAAAAGCATTGGGTATTCCGTTCGTTGTGTCCGGTATTATGATGATATCCAGTTGCCGCTTCATTAAATTCCGGGTCTTGTTCCCCTAAGAACTCGGGTTTTGAGGGGGTAACGGAAGACCCGCCGCGCGCGCCGGCGACTGAAAGAAGCCGGAAGAGTCCATTATTCCGGCATGTTCTTCGTGGGATATGGGACAGGAGGTTTCGGTAAACTGATTTTTCATCCCATCTCCCTGATTTTTATGCCTGAAGAAACCGAAGCGCGCGATGAAGCGGGGCTAAAGTGAGGGGGATACTTCCCCCCTTAATCATTAATTCGTGTGTATTTTTTATGGAATAAGAATTTTGGGGAAACCGATTTACATATAAAACGAAAACGTTACAATAAGTATGATTTGCCATTTGTAAAGAAGTTTCATTTATAAACATTCCGACAAAGCAAAAAAAGGCGCCGCTACCCTGTCCCCTGCCCCTAAATTCCATACCCCGCGGCTCCCTCATTTTCTATATTTGGCCTATGTCAAAGCAGCCTCTTTATTTTGCGATCCACGGGCATTTTTATCAGCCTCCGCGCGAGAATCCGTGGACGAATACGATTGAGAACCAGCCGAGCGCTGCTCCTTATCACGATTGGAACGACCGCATTGCCCATGAGTGTTACAGCCCGAATGCCGCGAGCCGGATTTTGAATCATGACGGGCGGATTCAGGATATTGTCAATAATTATGAATTTATGAGTTTTAATATCGGCCCGACTCTTATGAGTTGGATCCGTACGCAAACGCCGGACACGTACCGCCGCATTCAAGAGGCGGACCGGAAAAGTATAGAGCGGCTCGGGCACGGGAACGCGATTGCGCAGGTTTATAATCATATCATTATGCCGCTTGCCACCCCGGAAGATCGCATTACGCAAATTCGCTGGGGCATTGCCGATTTTGAAAGCCATTTCGGGCGGAAACCCGAAGCCATGTGGCTTGCGGAAACCGCAATCAATATGGATGTGGTGGTGGATTTGATTCGCGAAGGAATCCGCTATACGATTCTTTCGCCTACGCAAGCCGAGAGTTTCCGAGCGTTTAACGGCGATCATTGGTATGATTCTTCCGAGGCCAATATAGACACCACGCGCCCTTACCGCATTTTCCCGCGGGATAAAGACGGGAATTTGATTTGCGAGGGGCACTTGGATGTTTTCTTTTATAATCCCTGGCTTTCGAGTGCGGTGGGTTTTGAACATCTTTTGCGCGACGCTCATGTTTTCGGAAAGCGCATTGCGGATGCATGGGACGATGCGCGCCCCGACGCGCAGCTCGTGAGTATCGGTACCGACGGCGAGTCTTACGGTCATCATGAGGCATTCGGCGATATGTGCGCAGCCTGGCTTTACAACCGTTACGCGCCCGCGCACGGCATGGTTCCCGTGAATTTCGGTTGGTTTTTGGAACATTTTCCGCCGCAGTATGAAGTGCAGTTAAAGAATATCTATGGCGAAGGTTCCGCTTGGAGCTGCGCGCACGGAGTGGGGCGCTGGCACCGCGATTGCGGCTGCTCGACCGGCGGTGGGCCGGGTTGGAATCAGGAATGGCGCACGCCGCTCCGCGATGCGCTGAATTATTTAAAAGATTTCGCCGATAAGGTTTTCCTGCGCGAGATGCAGGAAAAGATTGTTGTGGATGCCTGGGAAGCGCGCAATCGTTATATCCGGGTTTTGGTCCGCCCCGAAGAAACGGCGCGCCGCGAGGAGTTTTTTAAATCCGTTTTGAAAAATCCCGAAAACCGGGAAGATCAAATTCATGTGCTGCGTTTGCTTGAAATTCAAAAGTACTGCATGTTCTCCTTCACGAGCTGCGGTTGGTTTTTCAATGATATGGAAGGCCTCGAGCCGGTGCAGAATATGCGTTACGCTCTCCGCGCGCTGGAAATTTTCCGGTTCTTTTTACCGCCTCAATATCCGCTGGAAAACGAAGTTCTCGGTATTTTGGGCCGCGCCGTTTCCAATGAACACAAAATGAACGGCGCCGAAGTGTTCGCCAAATTCGCGCTTCCGGAAGTCCCCGTTCATTTAAAGCTGATGGCGGAAAAAGCGGCGATTTTCCATTTGGGATTGGAAGATCATTCGACTTCGGTAAATCCCGTTATTACCGCCGAAAAATTCGCGAGCCGACGCCGGCAAACCATAGTGAAAGCTTCTCTCGTTAATGAAGATATGGCGGAAGAATTTCATGCCATGATTCTCGCGGTGTCCGACAACATGGGGCGCGTGAACCTTGTGGTGCAGGAAAATATTTTGGGAGAGCATTTCCCGTTTCTTGAAAACCCGAATGCGAGTTCGGAAGAAATCAAGGCGTTGTACCCGACCGCTTTTGTGTTCCGCCTGCGCGACCTCATGAGTGATTCCATCAAGAAAATCAATATTCTTTCCACGGCAAAACATCTCAAAAAAGTCACGGATTCTTTCGCGAACTTCGCGCTTTCGCAAGGACTCTCCATTGATTGCCTCGCCGATCAGGATCACACGCTGCCCGACACCATGCGGAAATGCTTAAGTATGGAAATCAACGCCACCATTCACCGGCTGGCGCTCGAATACGTTCAGAATCCGAGTGATGAAATACTCGCTCAGGTCAAGTCTCTCGTGGAAGAAGCAACGGCGCTGAAAACGAAATTCTCATTCGGCGGCACCGGCCGGATCTTCCATCAAAAACTGATGAAACTGATGGCCGAAGCGGAAACGAATTTGAACGAATCGGCAGTGAAGCATATCACAGGACTTATTTCCATGGCGGATTGGCTTCATTTGTACATCGACAAAGCCACGCTCGAAAATCAGGCGTTCCCAACGTACCTGCTTTACCGGAAAAATCCGAACGGCGCTCTCTCGAAACTCCGCCCGATGTTCATTTGGCTTAATTTTGAGATCCCTGCCTGATGCGTTACGAAATTTCACCCAAACCTCTGTTCTCCGAAGCGGAAATTCAAAACCGGGTCGCCGAACTCGCCCGGGAAATCGACGCTTCGTTTGAGTACGATCTGATCGCCGGAATTTTAACCGGAGCCTTTGTGTTCATTGCGGATTTGTCGCGCCGGTTATCGCGCCGCGTTCCGCTTCGTTTTATCAAAGCCTCGAGCTACGGCGAAAGAATGACAAGCGGCGCGGTGGAAATTCCCGAATCGGATTTCACTCCGTTTGCGGGCAAGAAAATTTTATTGATCGACGATATTTTAGACACCGGAAAAACCCTCGAAGCGCTTGTGCAAAAAATGAAAGCGTGCGGTGCCGCCGAAGTGAAAACCTGCGTGCTGCTCGACAAACCGTCTCGCCGGGAAGTTCCTTTTCAGACGGACTATCGCGGATTTGAAATTGAAGATCAATTTGTGGTGGGTTACGGCATGGACTATGCCGAAAATTTCCGGACGCTCCCCGCCGTGTTTGTCATGAACCCGGCACCGTGACTGCGCATCTATGAAAGGCGCCGCGGTGCGCCATCATTATTGCGTATAACTTCAGCGACTTGTATTTAGGAGGGGGATGCCCCCTCGCTTCAGCCCGGGTCATCGCGGTTTCTTTTTCGGCTTCACCCGTCGCCGGAAACCGCGCCCGGTCTTCTGCTACCCCCTGAATCAGGATTCTTCGGGCATGAAAATTAGGGAATGAAACGGCGTCTTTCGGGGAAATTCGGGTAACAAAAAAAAGGAACTTCCTTGCGAAAGTTCCTTTTTATACCCCCAAGGGGTTTCGAACCCCTGTTGCGGGAATGAAAATCCCGAGTCCTGGGCCACTAGACGATGGGGGCATCAAGCGTGGGACAAATATAGGAAAGTTATAGGCGCCGTCAAGGGGGCGTTATTAAAATTCTATCTTCCCGGTGTGATTTTTCAAAAATGGATGAAAAGAAGTCTTCGGAGCGCATTTTGGCGGTTGCTGCCTTTGGTTTTGGCGGCAAGCCTTGCCGATGCGGCGATGCTTTACGGAATCCGTTTTTTTATGAAAATCATTACCGGGGAATCCGCGGTTTCGCCGCTCTTTTGGGCGCTCTTGATGGTGTTGATGACGCTTGTCCGCGGGTTAATTTTGGTTTTGCGCGGGTTCCGGAGCGAAGGAATTTTTAAACGCTTCGAGTCCGAAATGCAGGGATGGTTTGTGCGGCGGCTCGGGGTGGTTGCACCTCGGTACTTTCACGAGAAGGAAAGCGAGGGGAAACTTCAATCGCTTTACGATGCAACGCATATTCTTTCACTTTCCGGCGCCGCGTTTATGCAGACCCTGCAAGCGGTTTTACAGCTTTTGATTTTTTTCCCGGTGCTTTTTTGGATTTCCACGCCGCTCACGATTTTTTTGTTTTTAGGAATCTTGCCGGTTCTCGTTTATATGCAAAAGAAAATGCATGGCATGGGAAGCGCTGTGGGCGAGCAGCTGGAGCGTTCGGGGAATTTGCGCTCCTCGGTGGAGAATTTCAAAAAGTTATTCCGTTCGTGGAGCGCTCCCTCGGAGCTTGCCGATGTGCGCACGGAACTGTTTTCTCAGATTCGTTCTTTGCGGAAAGTCGGGACGGCGGTCGGTAAAAAACAGGTGTTCCTCACGCAAACCATCGAAGCGTTTTCCGTGGCGGCGGTGGTTCTCGTGCTTGCGTTCTGCGCCTGGATGATTCTTCGCGGCTGGATGAACGCGCCTGGCCTGATTCTTTATTGCTCGGCGCTTTTCCTTTGTTACAAGCCCGTAAAAGAATGCGCGCGCATGATTCCGGAACTGCGCCTCGCGCAGAATGCATACGCGCTTCTCAAGAATTTCGGCGAGTATCCTTTGCGTTCCCGCGAGCGGAAAAAAACGCACGGTCTTGAACTCGAAAACGTGAATTTCCGCTACGCGCCGCAAACGGAACCGGTATTTTCCGAGGAATCCAAAACGCTCTCGCCCGGCGGGCATGTGCTGCTTCAAGGCGCGAACGGCGCCGGCAAATCGACATTCCTGCGTTTGGTCGCGGGCCTTGAGGAACCGGATTCCGGAACGGTTCGCCTGCCAAAGGAACTTTCGGCGCACGGTATTTTTCTCGTGTCTCAGGAAATTCACTTGCCTCCGGTTCGTTTATTGCAGAAAAAAATTTCCGGAAAAGAATCGTTTTTTGAAAATTTTATGGAAGTTTCGGGTGCCGGGAAATTGCTGAACAAAACGGATTTTTCCGGCGGGGAAAAAGCGCGGGTAGCGCTTCTCTGGGCGCTCGCCTCTCCGGCGAAGATTCTGCTTTTGGATGAACCGTTTGCTTTTATCGCGAGGCGTGACCGTTCTTTGATCCTTTCGGCGTTTTTGGAATGTGCCCGGGAACAGGGAAAGTGGATTGTGATGGCGTCGCACGAACCTCTCGAACCCGAGCAGTTCGCCTTCTTTGAGCGCGTAGAGGAGATCCGTTGAGAGCCCTTTACGCCTGCCGCGGTGCGGTGCTTGGGGTTTTTGCCGTTCTTTTGCTTGCGTTTCCGCCGGGGGCGCCGGCGCTTGCTTCAGGTATTTTTCTTCTTTTCGCCGGGATTTGTTTACGCGTGGAGGCGCGCTCCGTGATCGGAATACATTCCCGCGGGAGCCATCTCGAAGCGCCGGAGCTTCTCACCGGAGGGATTTATGCGCGGATTCGCCACCCGCTTTACGCCTCCAATATTTTAATCGCCCTCGGGCTTGTGCTTTTGCATCTCGGGTTTGTGTGGGAAAGTTTGCTGTTCGGGGTTGCTGTTATTGCCTGGTTTTCAGCGCTCGCCTGCAATGAAGACCGGTTTCTCCGGAAAACGTTTAACGGCGCGTGGGAAGAATGGCGAAAACACACCCCCGCTTTCTTCCCGAAGTTCCGGAAAAGTATCGCGGAAACCCCTCTAAAAAGGCGGCGAATCCGGGCGTTTGCGGAAGACCGGGCGACCTGGTTTTGGCTTTTGATTTATCTTTTTTTAATTATTATCAGAAGAAAGGCGATGTAATGCATATTTCAACAATTGCCAGAACAATGTTGGGTGTGCTTGGGCTTGTCGCTTCACGGGTGCCGTCGCTCGAAACCCGGTTTCATTTACGCGCTCGCTTAGACGGACCTTGGCCGCACGGACCTTTTTTGTGGCTCCACGGCGCGAGCCTCGGCGAGTGCCGGATGTTACTTTCCGTGGCGAAGTGTTTAAAAAAAGATATTCCGGAATGCCCGCGGATACTCATCACCACGCAAAAAGTTGAAGTACTCGCTTATTTGAAAACACTTCCGTCCGATATAAAATTTGCGCTCGCTCCTGCGGACACGCCTTTTTCTCTCTCTCCTTTTTTCTCGGCCGTGAAACCGCTTGCGCTCGTGCTTGCGGAAAACGAACTTTGGCCCGGCTACCTTTCCACCATGCGGAAACTGCCCCTGCGTTCCTCCGTCGCTCTTGTCTCCGGGCGATTTAACCGCTTTATTTTCCCTTCGCTGCTTTCGTCCATCGGTTTTGCAAGCATGCAAACGGGTTCCGATTTGCAGCGGTTGCAGGTGGCTTCGGAAAACCAAATACAGCCGTCCGTTATCGGCGGCGATTGGAAACTTCTCTCCTGGGCGCGATCCGGAAAAGAAGTCGCGCCCCCGAAAGACCCGGTGATCGATACCGCATTTCTCTCCATGCATTTCAAGGAATGGACGAGCTTAATCAAGATGATTTTAGCTTCCGTGAAACGGCACGAATCGGTAGCGGTCATTCCCCGCTGCCTCGAAGAAGTGCAAAAATTCAGAGACGCGTTCCGCGAGCACGAACTTTCGGTGGTGGATTATCCGCTGGTACAGAAAGGCACCGTTACTCTCGTCACGGAATTCGGGCTCACTCCGGAGATACTTTCCAAATCCGCAGCGGCGGTAGTGGGCGGCTCTTTTGCCCGCGGGCTCGGGGTGCATGATTTTTGGGAGCCATTGCAATTCGGACTCTCCACTTTTGTCGGGCCTTATGCCAAAGGTCAAAAAGAAACGGTAGAAGCGCTTTTGCGCGAGGGTGTTATCACACGGTTGCGTTCCGCCGCCGATTATTCATTACGCCGCCCGGCGGACTATAACCGCATTGAAAAATTTCTTTTTCACGAAAGAGAAAA
>JAISUZ010000071.1 GCA_031271785.1 Fibrobacter sp.
CCCTGATCCTGAAACTGTCATGCTGAACTTGTTTCAGCATCAGGATGTTTTGCACATCTATTAAGTTCGCACTTGCATGTAAGATTTTCCAAATGTGTGCCGCCGCTTGGTCAGGGTCCAAGCATAATTAATGCGGAATCTCCTGCAAAAACAGAGTGCTTCATTTGTTTTATATAATACATAACGTTCGTATATCAATATCGTTTAACGTCGAATTACATACAAATTATCCATAAGGATAAAAGCAAAATATAAGAAGAGTAAAAAGTCATAAATCCGGGGTATAAATAGCTAAACGCTTTAATCCGATTTGGAATATTTTAAAAGATATTGTTTTAAGTCATGACAAATAAATGACATATCGGAAAAACCTCCATAATCTGCGAAATCGATTCAAAAACGCCAATTACAGCTATTTTATGTTACCGTTTTTCATATTTCCCGGCTATAACTTGTGACACAATCATGACAAAAAGATGACAAAATTATGAAAAACTCTTGTTTTTCATGAAAATTTATTATAGGTTTACTGTTGTTGGGCATTTGCCCTCAAAAACTGAACAAATAACAAGGAGTTCAATATGAACAAGAAAGGTTTTACACTTATTGAATTGATGGTCGTTGTCGTGATCATCGGTATTCTCGCGGCTGTTGCTGTGCCGAAACTTTTCGGTATGATTGCAAAGTCCAAAGCATCTGAAGTAGGCCCGGCTGCCGGAACCTATGTAAAGTTGCAGGACGCTTTTGCAACCGAAAAAGGCAACGAAGTCGGTACTTGGGTTGCAATTGGCTATAAGGCTCCAGGTTCTAGCACAAACTCCGGAACGCTTACTACTGGTGAAGCAGCATCCGAAACGAATAACTTTACCTATACAGAACCAACTGTGGCTGGTGCCAGTGCTGAAGGCGGAGTTCTTTTGAGTGCAGGTATTGAAGATGCTTGGACGGCATCAAACAAGACTAAATTAAATGACTGTGCTAGTAGTTCTGTATGGTCGTTATCTGTAAGCGCAGCTACAACCGGAAGTGGTGGCGGAGATGACGGAGAAGTTAAATACACTCCGGATTCTGACGACGGTTGTACGGAACTCACACCGAGCTTCAGCACGATCGCCGGATCGCCGGCTGCTGCTGGTGGCGGTAGCAACACGGGTTCCTGATAACAACTGAAAACCAATTTCAGCTTAACAAAGAAACACTCTCTTTTCGGAGAGTGTTTTTTGTGTATCGAATTCTTGATTGATATGCTAATTCGGTCATCTCCGGGGTATTTATAAATAGCCTTGAATCAAGGTTGCCGATTTTTGCTTTATTTGTTTGTGATTAGGGTAAAAAAAGTTATATTCTGCATGAAAGATTCCTTTTGGTTATATCAACTTGAAGGGCGATTTTGGGGCGCAAAGCCGGAGTTTTTTGTTTTTAACTTTTTAGGATGAAAATGAAACATCATCTATTTCTTGCTTTCGTATTTACTTTATTATGGACGTCTAATACCTACGCTTATATTGACCCTTCCACCACAGCGCTACTTACGCAAATAGTGGCGGGCATTATCATCTCGCTTGGAGTTACGCTGGGGGTGTTTCGTCAAAAAGTGATGTTATTTTTTAAGGCGTTAAAAGTTAAGTTATTTCGAAAAAAGAAGTAAGCAGGTAAATAATGGAAAGGATAAAATTTCCTGTAGAACAAGCTAGAAAAAGAGTGATTACATTCGGCGTTTTTGATTATTTTCATTTTGGACATTTGAATTTGTTCAATAATATTAAAAGGATGTGCGGTGAAGATTGTTATTTGATTGTTTGTGTTCAAGCTTCGGACTGGATTTTGAAATATAAGCCCGAAGCAAAAATTCTTTATACTACACAAGAAAGAGTTGCCATTTTAAAAGAATTAAAAGTGGTTGATGAGGTTATTATTTTTACGGAAGTGGATGTAGCGATACAAAAGATAGGTTTTGATATTTGGGCAAGAGGTCCTGAACATAATCATCTGGGAGCTTTCAAATTTTGCCGAGAGAACGATAAAGAAATAATAACCATCCCAAGAACAGCCGGGATATCATCAACTATTATCAAACAACTTATATCCGATTTGGAAAAATAAGCATCGGAAATTAAAAATAGGCAGGAATGAATCATGGATAGTAAAAAGAGTATTGGATTTTGGGAAAGTGTGGCATCTAAATCGGATTTGAAATCGGAGGATACAAAACTTGGAAACAATGTTACCTCTGCTTATGATTGTAATTTTATACTAAAATATGCAAATTCTGACTCCGATGTTTTGGATTTAGGTTCCGGTGGCGGCTTGATTATAAATGAATGTTATGATAAAGTTAAAAGTATCGTTTGTGTGGAATTATTTGAGCAATTCAGTCGCTTTATAGTAAAATCACCTAATATTTCCGTTGTTAATAAAAGCATATCCGACTATCAGCCGGAACAGAATGAAAAATTTAATTTAATTACCGCTTTTGGAATCTTACAGTACTTTAATGAGCAAGAGATTCAAGAACTTTACATAAAATATGTCCAATACTTAAAAGTAGGAGGAAAAATAATTGTTAAACAGCAATTTGGCGTAAATGAAACCATTACCGTTCAGAATTTTTCAAAAGAATTGGGAAAACCGTATTTTGCGCAATATCGAACGTTAGAACTGGAGAAAAAAATACTTGAATTTTCGGGTTTTAAGATTATTGAAATTGCGGATATTTATCCACCGGAATTAAATAAATGGGATAATACGCATTTTTTTGCATTGGTTGCGGAAAAATTATAGTCGAATGTAATTCGTATGTTTGTATTTAACGACTTTTTAAACTTATGTTACGTTTTGACGGAGAATTTTGGCGGTGCCATTATTCTGTTCGCTATTTTGATAAAAGTCGTTTTGTTTCCGATTTCGTTGATTTCTCAAAAAAATTCTTTGATTCTTTATAAGTTGCAGCCTCAGCTTGAAGATATAAAAGCTCGTTATGCCGGTGAACCGAGAGAATTATTGAGAGAACAGCGAACTCTTTATAAAAAAGAAAATTACAGTACACTTAAGGCTATTTTACCTTTATTATTGCAAATACCTGTTCTTATAGGAGTTATCAAAGCCGTGAATAATGCGGCAAATAATGATAGTTACCGTTTTCTATTCATGGGGATCAATTTATCAATCGTTCCCTCTTTATCGAATGGTGTTATAATTCCACTGTTATCTGCTGTATCGGCGTTTTTACTTTGTTTTACTCAAAATATGCTGAACCCGCTTACGAAATCACAAGGTTTTGCAGGCAAATGGGGGACGACTATATTTCTTACTGCTTTCGGCGGATATTTTGCGTTTGTATGTCAAGCAGGGGTTGGTTTGTATTGGATTTTTGGAAATTTATTCGGGATTGTAGTTTGCTTTTTGTGCTATTTAATTTACAACCCAAAAAAATATGTGGATTACATAAATCGTTCGGTAAAACCTAAATTGACTAAAGAGGAAAAGCGAGCGATAAAAGAGTCGAAAAGACTTGGAAAATTAAGAGAAAAAGAAGATATGAAACGCTTTTTTTCCTGTGAAAAGCGACTCGTATTTTATTCCGAATCAAGTGGATTTTACAAATATTTCGCACATTACATTGAGTATATCTTGAAGCATTCCGATATTGTGATTCACTATTTAACCAGTGATCTAAATGATCAGGTTTTTAAAATAAATCACCCGCGTTTTAAAGCATATTTTTGTTCGGCCAATGGAATGATCACCACATTTATGAAGATGGATGCGGATGTTGTTGTTTTGACAATGCCGGATTTAGAACAATATCATTATAAACGATCTCTTGTGAAAAAGGATATTGAATATATTTATTTGCCTCATGGAATCGGAGGATTTAATATTTTGTTGAGAAAAGGGGCGCTGGATCATTTTGATACGCTTTTTTGCTATGGCTGTTATTATAATGAGGAAGCGATCGCTACCGAAGAATTTTATAATTTACCACGCAAGCAACTTGTAAATACCGGTTATGGAATGCTTGTTTCTATGATTGAAAATTACAAATCAATGGAGAAAATCAAAAATCCTAAACCACAGATTTTAGTGGCGCCGTCCTGGCAAAAGGATAATATATTTGAACTTTGTCTTAATGAACTTTTAAGTGAACTTATCTGCGATGAATACAAGGTTATTATTCGTCCGCATCCTGAATTTGCCAAGCGTTTTCCGGGAAAGATGAAGCAAATCTTTGATAAGTACGGTGATAAAATCGGTGAAAATTTTGAAATTCAAACGGACTTTTCCTCAAATTCCACAGTATATTCATCGGATTTGGTGATCACTGATTGGTCCGCTATCTCGTACGAATTTTCATTTTCAACAAAAAAACCGACACTTTTTATAAATACCCCGATGAAAGTAATGAATCTTGAATGGAATAAAATAGATATAGAACATATAGATATATGGATACGTGATAAAATAGGGGAATCTATTGATGTTGATAAACTTGGCGGCATACGTGAAATCGTTACCAATTTACTTGAAAGCCGAGATACTTATAAAGAATCCATAGAGCGAGTAATGCGAGAGAAATTATATGCGCCGGAATGTTCGGCAAGAATTGGCGGAGAATATATTATAAGCCGTATTCGAGAGAAGTACAATGAAACTTGAGTCTGGATATAGAAAATTGATTTTATTATTGACGAAAGTCGTATTTTGTTTTTCATTGTTTTTTCTATTCCCTATGGAATGTTATGTGAATAGGGGTAGTGCCGTTAATGAAAATATTTTAGCATTTACTTATTCCTCAATTCCTCTATTGCTTATTAGTGCGCTTGTGTATTTATTTTTGCGTCCTAAGAATAAATTAACTGTTAAGATTGCCCGGAGAACTGCTTTTTATGCTGTTTCTTGTTCATTTGTTTTTTCATTATTTTTTTTAATGCCGTTGGATTTGTATCTTCACAATTTTATCAATTTTAATATTGGGGTGTGGGGTATTATTTTTCCTTTTTTTATTGTTAGTGTAACTTTGTTATTGGTGCTATTGATTGTTTTTCCTCTTGTTTTTAGAGGGGGTTTTTTGAATATCGTCACTTTTGGCTTATGCGGTATTACGCTCGCGGCTTATGCCCAAGTTTTGTTTCTGAATGGGAATATGAAAATGTTGACAGGAGATGTCCTCTTTTTTTCCGATATGAGTTTTTCAAGTGTATTTGTTAATTGGGTTGTTTTTATTATGATCATGTGTTTGCCTGTCGTTTTTTATTATACGCTTTTGCAATATAAAAAGATAAGGTGGAGTACGGGAATCATTAGTATTTCCATTGTAGTTTTAGGGATGCAAGTAGCCGGGATTATAGCGGCAATTCCGGCATATAATTCATCAAGTTTCGATGGTTTTGTAAGTTTGGGCTACAATAATTCAAAGGATTCTCAAAATTATTCGCTTTCTTATGACAATGTGTTTAGTTTATCGGATGATGAGAATATTTTGGTTTTTATTTTAGACCGATTAGATGTGAAGTTTATGGATACTGCTTTAGCGGATTATCCTGAACTTTACGAACAGTTGGACGGTTTTACTTTTTATGAAAATAATACATCCATGTATTCGGGGACATTTCCTTCCATAGTGCATTTGTTTACAGGAGTGTTTTATGATACTAAAGAATCATGGCCTGAATATTTTGACAGGGCATGGGCAAAACGAAATATAATAGATGTGTTGCGTGAAAATGGATATACTTCTACCTTATTGGTTAGTAAGGCTTCCGCTTACAGCAATATAAAACATATACAAAACAGAGCGAGTAATATTACCCCCATTACTGAAAAAGATATAACGCTTCATTATCCTGAAATTATAAAAACCGTTTTATCGGTTTCGTTAGGGAGGGTTGTTCCTTATTTATTTAAGGATTTGTTTATCATGAATATTAGCGAGGGTTTTAGTAATGAGTTTTATAAAACCACAAATCCTAATATTGTATTGCCGTCTATTAGTGGTAAACGAGATGTTGAGTTTTATACCCATTTGAAAATGAAAGGTTTAGATACGTTAAGCAGGCAAAAAGTTTTTTCTTTTGCACATCTTTACAGTGTCCATGGCAAAAATTATCACTACGATCCTAAAACGGAAAGTGTTGAATTTTATAATGGAACTAATAACGATGCTCTCCGGGGTAGTTTGGAAATTTTGAATGAGTATTTCAAACAGATGAAAGCACTCGGCGTGTATGATAAAACAACTATTTTTATTCTTGCCGATCATGGACGGTGGACTACTTATGTGACAGAGAATGGTCATCAGCAATATAGAGATGAAGTGACTGCATCACTACTGATAAAGCCTAAAAATAGCCGCGGTCGGTTAGTGAGAGATTCTATGGCAGAGCTCTCTCATGTGAATTTTGGAGCCAGTATATTACAATCGGCAGGGATTCCGCATGAAGATTTTGGGGCTTCTTATTTTGATATTATAGAAAACGGTGAATCTCAAGTGAGGATTCACAGTCCTTTGGGTTATCTTAAGGAAGGCTCGGTTATTCCTATAGGGACTTATGAAATTACAGGTAACGCGAATGATTTTAAAAACTGGAAGTTTATACCGGCTGCACAGAAGAAAAAAGAAGAGTAGGTGGGTGGGGAATTCTCATGAATGACCGGTTATGGATTTCAATATTATATTGAGCTTTCCAAAGATAAGTAGCGTGAGGCAGGCGGAGGGTGCGCATTGATGCGCAGTGCGACCCACCGACCGGAGGGTAGCCCGTCGCCACGCCGACCCGGCGCTTTATAGTGATGGATTCAGCATGACGGGGTTTTCAGGATTAGGAAGACTGTGGTTGCGCCGGGGCACGCCCAATTCGGCTTTCTCGCACGCATTTGCCTCACTTGCCGTACTCGTAAGGGTCTATTTTATTCCATAAAAAAAACTCGCCGAAGCGAGTTTCCTTTATCGGGATGAATGGATTCGAACCATCGACCACTTGAACCCCATTCAAGTACTCTACCAGACTGAGCTACATCCCGAGATGCGGTTCAAATTTAACTCAGCGCGCCTTTTTTTGCAAGGAACTGTTTCATTTTATTTCCAATAACCGACAATTAAGGCTTCGGGATTTGCTTTCGGATATTTTTTGCTTTGGAATTTGACAATGTGCCGAATGCTGTGCATTTCCTGATTTTCCCGTGTGAGGCTTTTTTTCAGGCGCAGCGTGATTTTGAATCCGGGGGTGTTGCCGCCGGCTTTAATGTTGTCGGGTTCGCGGATGTCAAGCATGGCCGGTTCGGCTTTTAAGGTAAAGTATTCGGAAGATTCCCTGGCAAGATTGAAGTCGAATTTTTGCCGGTCCGGGTTCCACACATAAAATGTCCATTCCCGGAATTCGGAGGCGCTGTAATAGCCGAGGTCAAAGATTTTTTCGCTGAAAAGCACCGGAGCTTTGACTACGCCATCCACTTGGGCGGTGTTCGGTTTGCCGCTGGAATCGATAAGCACGATCATTTGCGAGAAGACGCCTTCTTTTTCGGCGGTATTTAAGTCAAATTCAACGGTAAAGGCTTTCCCGGCAGGGAGAATCGCGGGGTATTTGAAATTTTCCGCGCCGGTGTTCAGGCTCATGACGCTTTCAAGTACCATGTCCGCTTTTCCGGTGTTTTTCCCGTGCAGCGCGACATGTTTGATTTCTCCCTGTTCGAGGGTGCCGAGAGAGAGGACTTCGGGTTCGAATACCAAAGGGGACTGTGCCGAGAGGACGGCGGCGAGAGAGGCGAGGAAAAATAAAGTTCTGAAAATCATGGTTTGAAAATACAAAATTCTTGCCCCGTCCGTTGAATTTTATATTTTTGGCGAGAAAATTCACCCTTCAAAAGAGGTCTCTATGTCTGATAATTTGTCTGTTCTCGGAAAAGCCCGGGCGGAATATCAACCCAAATTGCCCGTGTCCCTTACCCAAGGCGCTCTTAAAGTTAAAGTTGTGAAAGGCGAGAACACGGAATCGGTGCGCGATCAGGAAAAAATCAAGAGTCTTTTCCCGAATACTTACGGCGCTCCGGTGGTTTCTTTTGAAAAATGCTGCTGTTCCGGCTCCGAAGAAAAAACGGCGGCTCCGGTGCGTGTGGGCGTGGTTCTTTCCGGCGGCCAGGCTCCGGGCGGGCACAACGTGATTGCAGGGATTTTCGACGGGATTAAATCCATTTCCAAAGACAGCGTTCTGATCGGTTTCCTCGGCGGACCGTCCGGACTCGAAAACGGAAAGTATATTCAGATTGATGCGGAGCTGATGAACAAATACCGCAATACCGGCGGATTCGATATTATTCAGTCCGGCCGTACCAAGCTCGAAACGACCGAGCAGTTCGACCGCTGTATTAAAGTGGTGACCGAGCTCAAGTTGGATGCCGTGACGATTATCGGCGGTGATGATTCCAACACGAACGCGGCGGTTCTCGGCGAATATTTTCAGTCCAAGAATGTTTCCTGCGTGGTGGTGGGCTGTCCGAAAACGATCGACGGCGATTTGAAAAACGAATTTATCGAAACTTCTTTCGGTTTCGATACCGCTGTAAAGACTTATTCCGAAGTGATCGGAAATATTATGCGCGATGCAAATTCCGCGCAAAAATACTGGCACTTTGTAAAGCTTATGGGGCGTTCCGCTTCTCACATCGGGCTTGAGGCCGCTCTTCAGACTCACCCGAATGTCTGCCTGATTTCCGAAGAAATTAAAGAAAAGAAAATGACTCTCGCCGCCGTGATTAAACAAGTGGCGGATGTGGTGGCTCTCCGCGCGGCTCTTGGTAAGAATTTCGGCGTGGCTCTCATTCCCGAAGGGCTTCTCGAATTTATTCCGGAAGTGGGCGTTTTGATTTCCGAACTCAGCGAGGCGCTCGCTCATCATGAAGCGGACGTTGCCGGGCTCAATACCGCCGCGAAAGTGGAAAAACTCTGCACTTGGATCAGCAAAGAATCCGCCGTTGTTTTGAAAAGCCTCCCGGCGGGTATTCAGGAACAGCTGATGCTCGACCGCGATTCTCACGGAAACGTTCAGGTCTCTTTGATCGATACCGAAAAACTCGTGATTGAAATGGTGAAGCAGGAATTGAAAGGCCGTGCGGATTTCAAAGGTAAATTTGCCGCCCTCAATCACTTCTTCGGTTACGAAGGCCGCTGCGCCGCTCCGTCGAACTTCGATTCCGATTACTGTTACAGTCTCGGTTTTGCCGCTTCCGTGCTCGCGTTCAACAAGATGAACGGTTACATGAGTTCCGTTCGCGATTTGACGAAAGGCATTGAAAACTGGAAAGCCGGCGGCATTCCGATTACCATGATGATGAATATCGAACGCCGCCACGGCGCGGATAAACCGGTGATTCAGAAAGCTCTCGTGGAGCTTGACGGCGCGCCGTTTAAGTATTTTGCCGCGCGCCGCGACGAATGGGCGAAAACGGAATCTTACACTTACCCGGGTCCGATTCAATACTTCGGGCCGAGCGAGATCTGTGATGCGACAAACTTCACGATCCGTTTGGAACGCGGCGCGATGTAAGAATTCCCGCCGGACTTTTAAAAACCACCTGCTTTGCGGGTGGTTTTTTCGTTGATCTCCCGGTATTGGGCGGCTTGTTTGCCGATTTCCGGACTTTTTTTGAGGGTTAGTTGGTTCCGGCCCGCTTGAATTTTTATCTTTGGAACGCTTCATGTATCATTTTAAAGGATTCTCATGCGCAAAGTTGCATTTTTGGTTTTAGCGGTATCAAGCCTTGCCCTCGCGGCTCAGATTGAAGTGAATGGGTCCATCAGCGCCGATTACGGGACTTACTGGGATAAGGATTTTGATCCGACCAATGCGGCGAATCAGGATATTGATCTTTCGGTGACGGCTTACATGGACGAAGCTTTTTCCGTCACGGTTTCCGCCAATACGCACAGCAATTACGTTTCCAAAGACGGTCTCGAACCTTCCCGCGTGCGCGACGAATTGCGGGCGGCTCCCATCAGCGATTTGGATAACCGTTACACGGCGTTTGACTTTAAAGGGATTTTACTCCGCTGGGAATTTACTCCGGGTGTCGCGGCCTTGTTCGGCGACTTGACTTACAGTGCGGGTTCTTTCAGCTATTACTTCTGGCGCGATCCGAAGTATTTCGCGGTTATTCTCCGCGAACAAACGATTCGCGGTATCGGATTCGAACTCGGAGACGGCCGCGTTTATGTGGGTCCGACCGAATACAATAATTCTTCTTTGGCGACTTTCGCCTCTTATCCGTTTGAACTTCTCGGTAAAACCGAAGAACGTTTGACCATTACGCCGAGCATCGACTGGATTTGGGGAAAACATATCGGACGTTCTTACACCTACGCACTCGGTGTGGAAGCTCAGTATGCCAAAAGCATCGGCGATTTGAGCTACGGAGTTACGGGAACTTGGGGCATGCATCCTTATAAGGGTGACGGCGTTCACACTTTCCTCGCCGAACCTTCGTTTAATTACAAGTTTTTCAACCTTGCTTTAACTTATTACCGCGCGCTCCTTGCCGACGATAATGCTCCGGTGGAAAAACAAACATTCACCGACGAGCAAATGCTGATTTATGTGGAACCTTCTTTCAATCTTCACAAGAAATTTACTCTCGGCGCTTTCTACGAACTTCACGAACCGAACATCAACGTTTCCGACGACAAGCGTCACGTTGTAGGTCCTTCGCTTTATTTCTACCCGACCGCCAAAGCGGAACTCGTGTTCTGGGGCGGTTACAATATCCGGGATACGGGAGCGAATAACGTTTCCATGGGAATCAGCGGTCAAGTTGATTTCTAAGTCCTGTTTATGAGAATCCGCGCATTGGATTCGATTCGGGGTCTTTTGCTTGTGCAAATGATCCTGGATCACTTCGGGAACCCTTTTACCACTTACCTTTATCAGGTTTTCGGATTCTTCAGCGCCGCTGAAGGATTCTTTTTTCTTTCGGGTTTTGTGGGGATTCTCGCGGCAAGGAGCAAAACGAATCGCGGGGAAACTCTCGCCTGGATGCCGCGGCGCGCGTTCAAAATTTGGCGGATTCATCTTTTCACACTATTCTCCATTCTTGCCGTCGCGTTTCTCGTATTCCCGAGTTTGCTTCCTTATTTCAAGGCGTATTCTTCGCACCCGGCGGCGGCGATTTTTCTGTCGGTAGTGTTGATTCACATTCCGCCATGGTTTGATATTTTACCTTTGTATGTTTTTTTGCTGATGGCCGGTTTTTTCGTATTTCCGTTGTTGGTTCGCAAACATTTCCTGATTGTCGCGCTCGGGTCGCTTGGGCTTTGGGCTCTTGCGCAATGGGGGCTGCGTGATTTGCTTTTGCTGTTTCTCCCGGAATATGTGTATCCCGGTTTCTTTGATTTAATGGCGTGGCAGCTTGTTTATTTTGCCGGTGCGATTTCCGCTGCGATCCTTCATTATGTTTTGAACGCCGCTCCCTCCAAAGAAAAATTCTTGAACCGAATGGGCTTTGTTTCCATTGCCGTATCGGTGTTCTTTTGTTTGTGGAAGTATCAAGTGATTCCGGTTCCGCTGCCCTCCGATTTTTGGGTTAGCCGGGAACATTTGGGCGCGCTTCGTTTCCTTAATTTCTGTGCGTTCGCCGCCGGGATTTCGCTTGCGGTACGCAAACGCCCGCAGTGGCTTGATTTTTCATTCACGGCGATTCTCGGAAAAAACAGCCTGATCGTTTATGCGCTTCACACGTTTCTCATTTACGCCTGGTTTATTTCTCCGCCGGCGCTCCGGTTTGCGTTACCGTGGAATATTCTCATTCCGGTTTTGTCCGTAGTTCTTCTATGGGGCATTTCTTTGATGATGGAAAAGCAAAAACAGAAGTTTTAATAGGGTGCACTCGCTGGCACACCGCGTTCACAAAATAATCCGGTATCCAGAAACCAATCCAGGTCACGGTATTCGTTAAAAAGCAAATCATTTTCAACCGAAATATAAA